>DASWNL010000755.1:0-3055 GCA_036399215.1 Abditibacteriaceae bacterium | reverse complement strand
TGAGAATAGAAACCCTTACTTCAATATCCATGTTCGCATCCTGACAACTATCTGTGTTTATCTGTGGCTAATTTAAATGGTCGTATCAAACTGCCAGTCGGTGAATTTGCGTGGTTGGCCTACCAAGAGCGACATATATATGCCCAGATTTGGTTGAAAATGCGTGACATTGAAGTATTGGCCGGTTTCGTCTTTCAGTTCGTTTTCTGTAAAACGCACGAAAGGGATGCCACCATCGTGTTCGCCTTCTTTTTCAAAAAGGCGCGTAATACCGCCATAACGATAAGCGGTCAGCAAAAGTATGCCGCCGGTTTTAAGAACACGGCGCGCATGATCAAGAAACTGCAAGCGCAAAGTGCGGGAGGGAATATGTTCGTAAACGCCGCAGTGCGCCACGCGCCCGAAAACATCATCTTTGCAAGGCAAATGCGTTAAATCGGCGTGAACGTAATGAACCGGCGCAGCGGTTTTACCGCTATGGCGCACACGGTTTCGCAAGATGGAATCACGCGATAAATCAATGGCTACGACTTCGCGCGCCCTTTCGGCAAAAACGCCGGTAAAGCGGCCCGTGCCGCAGCCGGCTTCGAGAAGCGGCGTGTCATGCGCCTCACCGACAGCGCGCTGATAAGCGGGAATTTCAATGCGCTCGTAGAATTTGAGACCGAGCATTTTATCGTAGTTTTGCGCCTGGACATCACGGGCGCGCCGCTCACTCTCCATGCGCGCAAAGTCGCCTTGTTCCTCGGCAGCAGTGCTTCCAATATGGCTCAAATCACAACCGGCAGCCTTGATTTGTTGTTTAAAACGCGCCGCAAAAGCCGCATCGGCCTCGCGCAAGGCAGTTCCTGCACGCAAAGCATCGCCAAAAAGCGTTGGAATGCCATCGCGAATCGGATACCAGCGCTCGGTCTGTGAATTAGTCAAGACGCCATCGCGAACTTGATTGCCCTTGCCGGAAAACGGATGCAGTTCAAGCGCGCCGCCATCATTGGGATCAGCCAAAAAATCAAGAAGTCGAATATTCATGGAAGGGAAAAGCGAACCTGAAACGGGTTCGGTTCATCAGGTGCGATACGTTAAAATGTAAAAGGCCTATCTTTCATGCGATTCTGTAATACAGAAAAGCATAACATTCCTATCATGAAATCGCTTTTGTCTTCAGTTTCTGCCGTTGGAATTCGTTTCCTGGGCCTTGGTTCTCTTCTGGGGATAGCACTTTCCTTAACGGGATGCGATGGTTCTGCTCCACAAGGCACCGCAAACGCCACCAATCAAAATCAGTCAGCAGCAAAGAGCGCAACGGGCGTAACGAACATTACGATGCCCGCTGTTCAATTTGTGGATGCCACTCAGGCCGCAGGCGTCAACTTTAAGCACACCAATGGTGCCTCACCTGTCAAATTGATGCCGGAAAGCGTAGGAAGTGGTGTCGCTTTTATTGATTACAACAGTGATGGCTATCAAGATTTGTATTTTGTAAATAGTCGTCACTGGACTCAGCAAGAACTGGAAGAGTGGAAAAACTCGCCCTGGAGCAAAGCTGAACTGGCCGATTTCAAATTGAACTATCCGGGGCAGCCCTTAGCGCGTAAAATACCGCCACTTCCCCCCAGACAGCGCGTAACAGGTGTGCTTTACCAGAACAACAAAAACGGCACTTTTAGTGATGTCACTAAACAGGTTGGCCTGGACATTGAGATGTTTGGCATGGGCGCAGCAGTCGGCGATTATAATAACGACGGCCAGGCTGATCTTTATATAACCGGGCTTTATCGCGGCTATCTTTTTGAAAACCGCAAAGGGCGATTTCATGATGTAACCAAACAAACTGGTTTGGAAAGCCCCGGCTGGAGCACCAGCGCCGCCTGGCTGGATTACGACCGTGACGGCCAGCTCGATTTATTCGTTTGTCACTATGTAAAGTGGACGCCTAAGACCGATATTTACTATTCGCCCGACCACAAGCGTAAAAGTTATATCGGCCCCATTCGTTACGATGGAGAGCGCAGCCACCTGTTTCATAACGAAGGTAACGGCAGGTTTACAAATGTTTCGGCCAAAACAGGCATTCGCGGTTATAGCCGCATTCGCGAAAATGATCCTCCCGGTAAAGGTCTGGGCGTGGCAGTTTGTGACTATAACAACGACGGTTGGCCGGATTTGATGGTGGCCAATGACATGGTGCCCAACTTTTTTTATGAAAACACCAAAAAGGGTGGCTTTCGTGAGGTGGGACGCGAAGCGGGCCTTGCCTACAGTAATGAAGGCAAGCATCGCGCCGGCATGGGTGTTGATGCCGCCGATGTGGATGAGAACGGCCAGCCCGACATTGTAATCGGTAATTTTTCAAAGCAAAAACTGGGACTCTATCGTAATTACGATACGGTGTTTACCGATGAGGCCATCGAAGCGGGCGTTGGTGAACCCAGCCACAACTTTTTGACTTTTGGCGTCTCGTTCATGGACTATGATAACGATAGCTTGCTGGATATTTTCGTGGCAAATGGTCATGTGCAGGACGACATTGCGCTGATTAACAAGGGCATTGAGTATGAGGAGCGCCCGCTATTGTTTCACAACGCGGGAAACTTTCAATTTCAGGAAGTTGGACTGCAAAGCGGCCCCGGTATGCACAAAAAGACCGTAGCGCGCGGCATGGCTTACGCGGATTACGACCTGGATGGCGATTTAGATGTGGCTATTTCAACCTGCGGCTATCCCGCAACTCTGCTGCGTAACGATGGGGGCAACAAAAACAATGCAATGCGCTTAGTGTTGGAAGGCACAAAAAGTAATCGCAATGCTTTGGATTCACAGATTAAAATTAGTGTGTCTGGACGAACTTTATATCGAATGATACGAAGTGGTTCTTCCTACTGTTCAGCCAATGACATTCCACTTAGCATTGGCTTAGGTAAGGCAAGTAAGGTGGACAAAGTTGAAATTACTTGGCCTTCAGGCTTAAAAGAGGAATTCAAGGATGAAAAAGCCAATCAAATTCTTTATTTACAAGAGGGTAAGGGAATAATAAAGAGGCAGGGTTTTAATGAAA
>DASWNL010000754.1:0-1571 GCA_036399215.1 Abditibacteriaceae bacterium | reverse complement strand
TAAGCAGCGGGCGAGGGCGCACTTGCTCTCTTCGCCCAAGCGACGAATGCCATCTTACCAACCACACTTGAGCCGCCGTTTCGCTGCGCCCGACGGGAAACTCTACAACTTCGTCAGTTCGATTGGTCAGCGTATAACGCAGCAAGGGCGGAGCTAAGCCGCGCCACCAATCAAGCACAGGCGGCGAGTCAACCGATTCGCAGCGCAACTCAATCTTGGGTAGTGGCTTTTCCTGAGCCATCAATGGCACAGCCAGGCCCAACAGTAGACAACTCACTATCGCTGCCAATTTGCAAAAACGCTTCATCATTTGCCGTCTCCATTAGTAAATTTCAATTTCGCGAAGCATGAGTTTGGCGGGGATTTGATTGCCCCACGCTTTCAAGTTTTCATCCGGCAAAAAGCCGAAACTGGCGCGGCGTGCAACAAGGCGAATTTTACTGGTTATGACAGGCGCGAATTCGTTGACGTGAAAGTTGTCATCCAACAACCAGGTGTTGGCTTTGCTGCCCGAAGTGTTGATTAAATCGGATGCTGGCACCGGCGTGCGCACTTGCTTAATGGTTTTCCAATTCGCGCCTTGTAGCACTTGTAAGTCATAATCAAGCAGCGCACTAAAAGCGTTGTCGGCACGCACGCCAAAGAGAATGATCTTACTCATTTTCTGTGGCTTGTCGAAGGTGATTTCTAACGTCTGTGACTTGCCTTCCAACTCACCCTGCCAGATTTTCTTGCCATCGGTGCCGCCATTAGGATTACCTGAATGAATGCTTTCCATTACGCCATTATTAAGCAGCGAATAGTCGCCCTCGGTTTTGGCAGAGTAAGAAAATTTGGCTTGAGGTGCCAAGTTTTGTCCCCAGTCCAACTTTGCCACTCCGACCTTTTGATTGGGCGTCAGACGCACGTAAAGAGGGAATTGGCCAATGCTTAAAGTCGCCTTACCATTGCGCAAAGGCAGGGCCTGCGCGTTGCCGAAAGCATCAACTAAATTCATGATGTTGACATTTAGTTTTTGCTCAGAGGTGCCCAGATTTCGCAGCACAATTGTGGAAGTGCCGGAGCCGTCATAACGCAAGCCCATAAACATCTTGTTACCGGCAGGGCCAAAATCCAGTGTGCCGTTGTATCTCAAATCTTTCGTCATGGCTTCGCGCGTTCGCAAAGCCAAAGCGCCGGGATGCGGGCCGGTTTTCGACCATAAATAGGTCGGAACAGGGCCATAACCGCCTTCATTTAAGTAGTAATGTGAATTATGCAGCGGCGGGATGCCGAGTGTTTCCAACAAGTCACGATGCAAAGTTACGCGCACGGCCTGCGCCGGGCCAAGAAAGTTATCGCCACGCACGCCGCTCATGGCGCGCTCGGTTTGCCAGATGGCTTTTTTATCGTCGCCATATTGCGCCATTAATTGGCGTAGCGCCGGAATCTTCCACTGCCAATGTAAGGGGTCAATGCTTTCGTGGCCCTCGTAATCGTGAATCGAAAGAATATCACAGGTGCTTTTGCCACCCGCTTTATAAAAGCGTTCGATCCAATTCAAATCAAGATTGACAATCGCCGGCCCCATC
>DASWNL010000753.1:0-8659 GCA_036399215.1 Abditibacteriaceae bacterium | reverse complement strand
TAATCAAAGTGCCATCTGCGCGGCGCGACAGGCGCACGCATAAGTTGCCTTCTTTTTCAGTGATAAGCGCTAAGGCTTCGTCGCGGCTCATCATGGCGATGTTATACACATTCTTCCGGCAAGATTGGCAAAAGCGCGCCTGCTCATCGCCCGACATCTTGTCCCAATCCGCGCGGCACGGCGTCGCGACACGAATGTCATCGAGAAGATTTGGAGTTAGCATAATTCCTTCTCTTAATTTAAAAGAGGTGTCACGGCAGGGATTCGGGCGGAGGCGAAACCGAGGTTTGGGGTATTGTTCGCGGCGTTACCAGACCCATGACCTCATTGGAAGGTGCTGTGCGGTCTTGCCACCAGGCTACAATTGAACCTACTGGCGTCGAGTTATCAACAGTATCTATTACTCCATCTATTCCAGGCACAGCGCGCAATATATCTATGCTTGCTTGTCGCAAGGCAGAACTCAATGCAGATGGGGATAAAGCAATCAACAGCGCGCCGGCAATTCCCACAAAACGCCGCTTTGTCTGCCGCTTGCTCTGTCCAACCGGGCAATCGTTAGTAATCAGCGTGCCGTCCTTGCGCTTGGCTAAGCGCAGGCAGAGTTGGCCTTCCTTGGCGCGAATTAAATCGAGGGCTTCGGCGCGGCTCATGAGCGAGATATTATAAACATTTTTCTCGCAAGTGCGGCAAAAGCGCACGCGGCCTTCCTCATCTTCCCACTCCATGCGCTCCCAGTCGGCGCGGCAGGGCGTAGCAATGTGCAAATTATCGAGCCAGTTAGGTTTGAGTTCGAGCGCCATAAAAACTCCGCTACTTATGCACTACGTTATGCCCTAAATGCCCAATTATCAAGCAGTTAGTGCATCGCAACGTCACAATTTCCAATGCCGCCGCGATAAAAGTTGAATTGCACGTTGGGATGATCGGCCAAAAGCGACATCGGCACAGCGCTGTCGGCAAGTCCTTTAGCGATCATCAAAGTTGTTAGTCGTTGACCGAAAGGGTTGTCGTGATTGCCGGCGTGCCAGATGGAAACTTTGTCGGCCATCCATGTCTCCTCCGGCCCCACCGTTACGGCTTGTGTCGGCACAAGGGAGATATTGCCGCCGCCGCTGGTGCGGGCGTTTTGCGCGATGGTAAGCGGGTGCAAATCCACCACGCGCGTGCCCAATTTGCGATATTCTTCGGGCAAAGGCGGTGCGTTTTTGTATTTGCCTTTTCGTTGGAGCGGGTCGTTGAAGGCCCAATGTTTGACATCACCTTGCCCGCCTTGCATAAGGGCGCAGCGCACGCCGCTTTGCCAGGAACTTCGATATTTTTCGGTTTGCGCGGCTGGAAAATGCAGGTTTGCATCCGGCATCCGCAGACGCTTTTCGATGCGATGAAAACAGAGTTCACGGTCGGCTTTTTCAAAGCTAAGTGGATGCGAGGCGGGAACGGTTTCGCCATTGAGAACCCATTCATCCATGCCCCAGAAATGGCCTGAACGCACATCAATTTGCAAGGCATTGACGATTTGCGCTACAAGGGGCAACTGCTCCGTTGGCCCAATCGGGCCGCAGATTCCGACCGGATTATCGGGCGTGGATTGTTGCCATGCCTGGACGTATTCCAGCGCTTCGGCTAAGTAAAACTCTTCGAGCGTGTCATAAAAGACCACGCGAAAACCAGGGCGCGACAGCTTGAGCATTTTCTGTGGCGTGAGCGATGCGGCATCACGCACGATTTCATCATCGAGAGTGGTGTAATCCCACCAGTCCGGTGCAATGGAAGAGAGCTTACGGGGCATGATATGATTTTACATCTCAATAGAACACGGATGACACGGAAACAGCACAGATGAATACGGTATTATGGAGAAATGAATGTAAGAGACTCTCTGGAAATCTGTGAAAACCTGTGTTGTTTCCGTGTCATCCGTGTTCTATTCAAACTCTAAATATAGGATGGATTGCACAATACGGAGTTGGCTAAAACCTCAGATAGAGGATCATAATTAGGCTTGCAAAACCCGGCGTAAAGATGGCGCCGCCAGCCTTCGGCGTATTCAAAACGCTTGCTCATCTCTCCGACTTCGTGCATCAAATCTTGCATGGTTTGTAGATACGAATCCATGCCCTGCGTCTGGTCGAGCCACTCTTTCTGGCTTTTATGTGCCGCCAAAGCCTCGCGTTTTAAATTCAGCACGCAAGAAACATCCACAAATAACTCCGGTTGGACAATTTGGCCCAGAGGGTCACGATTCAAATGCGGTTGCGCATGATAAAGTGCCACTTCATCGGCAATGGGTGGAACTTGCGGCTGCGTAATAAAATTAGGCATTCCGCGCGCGAAGGTTGCGGTAACGGCTAAACGCGCCGTGTTGACGTGATCTTCCATGTAGTCCATTGGCGAATGCGTCAAAACGATTTGTGGTTGCACCTGGCGCACGATAGCGGCGAGTTGGCGGAGCAAATCGCGCTCATAAAAGATTTCCAGGTCGCTTGCAATCGGTGGATGCCAGGTGGCGCTTAAAATCTGCGCCGCGTTTTGCGCTTCGAGGCGCCGGGTCTGCGCGGTTTCGGCGGCGCATTGTGTCATGCTGCCTAAGTTGCCGCATGAGAGATTCATCACATGAATTTCCCAACCGGCGCGCCCCAGCAAAAGCAGGGTGCCCGCCGCCACCAATTCGATGTCATCGGGATGCGCAAAGAGAGCAAGCGCGGTCTGGCTCATAGAAAATGTTTAACGCTTTTTCGCAATCTTTTTGAGGGGTGCTTTTTTACCAGCTTTTTTAGTGGGTGCCTTTGTTTTTGGTGTTGCTTTATGCGTTGCAGTTGGCTTGATGGAAATCTTCCCCAAAACCATAATAGTTGTGGGCCTGGAGTGAGATGCAGACGGAACTGCCTTTGGATTTTCGCATTGAGCCGAAGTTGGCGCCTGTGCTGGCGTCTGTGGTGGCGCCATCCCACCTTGCAGAATAGGCGGGTTCACAGGCTGCTTAATGGGCATGGCCGGCCTGCCCATTAAAACTGGCGCTTGTTTTGATTTGGTGGGGTGCGCCGGCATTTCACCCATGAGAACAGCAGGCGCTTGATTGGGTCGATGGGTTGTCGCAACCGGCGCAATATCTCCCATCACCTGAGGCGCCGTTTTTTGCGTGCGCGGAGGTGCATCAATCGGCGGCTGTGCCAGTGAGGTGGAAATGCCAAAAGCACCGCACAACGCGGCCACTATTCCCGCAATGCCCGCCATGAAAAAACGCCACGGACGCAGGGCTGTTAATTTGGCTTTTTCCAATCCCACAGGACAATCATTGGTGATAACTGTGCCGTCTTCGCGTAGCGCATAGCGCACGCAGAGGTTGTCCTCGTTACCTTCGCGCGATTGAATGAGAGCTTCAGCTTCCTGCCGCGACATCAGCGAAATGTTGAAGACGTTTTTCTGGCAGCTCTTGCAAAAGCGCGCTTTATCATCGCCGCTCATGGCCTCCCATGAAGCATGACAGGGCGATGCAATGTGCAGGTTTTCTAAAGGCGATGAAGAACAAGGTTCGGGCATAATAGGCAGCCTCCGGCAGATTCAACCTGTATTGAGAGCGCGTAGGGCTTTCTCATAAGCCGTAAGGGCTTTGTCATCGAATAATACCAGGCGCACCAGTTTCAGGTTGTGAGGCTGCGACCTGAGAAATTCAATAATTGTTCCCAGAGCAATCGGTGCAGCTTCATGCAAGGGATAGCGATAAGCGCCGGTTGAAAGTGAAGGAAAAGCGATGCTTTCGCACTCTTTTTGAACAGCGATTTCCAGACTGGTGCGATAAGCACTGGCTAAGAGTTCCGGGTCTTTGGCACGGTTGCTGTAAAACGGGCCGACGGCGTGAATCACCCATTTGGCTGATAAATTCCCGGCGCTTGTCGCTTTGGCACTGCCAGTCGGGCAGCCTTGCAAAGTGCGGCACTCTTCCATGATGCTTTTGCCACCGGCGCGATGAATGGCGCCATCCACGCCGCCACCACCGGCCAAGCCTGTATTCGCCGCGTTGACAATGGCATCCACTTCTTGCTGCACAATGTTGCCTTTGACTAATTCTAAAGTCGTTTCGCCAATTTTGATTTGCATTTTAAATTTCCAAATGCTTTAAGGCATTTTCAAATTCCTGGAGGGTTTTATCATCGAACAAGACAAAGCGCACCAAAGATAATTGATGCGACTGCGTTTGCAAAAAGTCTTTCACCGCTTTTAAAGCCACAGGCGCGGCTTCGTCTAATGGATAGCCATAAATGCCGGTTGACAATGAAGGAAAAGCGACGCTTTGGAGTTTATCTTTGACTGCCACGCGCAAACTATTTCGGTAAGCATCGGCCAAAAGTTCGGCATCGCGCGGCGTGCCCGAATAAATAGGCCCTACGGCATGAATCACATTGCGCGCTGTAAGTTTGCCGCCTCCGGTGATAACCGCTTCGCCGGTCGCACAACACTTGTAATATTGGCGGCATTCGGCGAAGATTTCGCGGCCTCCAGCCTCATAAATCGCGCCGCAAACGCCGCCACCAGCAGCTAAAGATTCATTGGCCGCATTAACAATGGCATCCACATCCTGCTGCGTAATATCTCCTTGAATTAGCTCCAGCGTTGTTTCATTGATTTGTATTTGCATAGAACTAAGGCATCGTTAAAAGCCGAATAAGTTTCTGATAAAAAACAGTAGTAACAGCACGATAACGACTAACATCATGCGGCCCCGGAAAGTGTGAATGATGAATGTCCAATCGGATACTTCATTAGCGCGCGGCGCCGCAAAACGCGCCGCTAATTCTTCGTCGCTCAAATCGCCCAGTGACCTTTGTATTTTTTTTACCGGCGCCCACGGCAAGCGCACACCGCACCCATCGCACATAACCCAGGTAGCCTCGGCTTTAGCGCCACAAGCAGGACAAGTGTTACCTTCACCTTTGAGGTCATTCATTAGCTTTCTCGTGTTTGCTTAGCACATCGGAATACCAGTCAAGAGCATGATGCACAGGCGTATGCTCTTCTGAAATTTGATCACGAATTTGTTGTAGTAGGCTCTGACCTTCGGCACATAACTCTGGCTGTTCAGCACCAACAAGCCCAATAATCTCGATAATTGTATTAATTTCCTTGTCACTTAACTCTGTTAATCGAGAAACCCAGGGTTTCAACCACTCAATGGTTTGCGGCAGAAAGTTCTGACCGGCACTCCAAATTAACTCTTCACGAAGTTCAGGTTTCTCTAATAGGGGTGTTACCTTTTGAAAATACTGTTCAGGCGCAAGACGGCAAATGGCACCCAGCAAATCTGACAGATGGGTTTGCCATGAACTGCTCCAGAGTTTTTCTGGCGCACGCGAAATCATGGCGATAAGCAATTCAAAATTTCCCCACAAATCGGATTGAACTTTATCCTCATAGAATTTTGCCCATTCACTGTCATCTTCCATGTCAAAAGGCGGCAGCCAGAGCGGGCCAACATAGTAGAGCCTCAAAAATAAATCATCAATCTCTTTTTCCGTGAGGGTAGAAGGTGCCCACGGCAGCCGCTTGCCACAATCATCACAGAAGGTTAAATTGTGAAAGAATTTATCGCCACAAGCCGGACAAACTTTTGCCTCTTGAAGCTCCCTTTTCATGCTTGACCTTATTTTACAGCCAACATTTCGGGTGTGACTTTATGCTTCAAATTTTGCGCGGCGGTATTGACTTCGCTGTTGAGGATGTTCAGGTTCTGTGTGTTATGGCCTTGATTGGCGTATTTTTCGGAAAGCAGATTTTCCACGCTGGTCACACCTTCAAAGCCACGCGAAACGATGTTGTAAAACGGGTCGCGCTCAATGGGTTCTCGTCCGGCTTCGACGATCATTTCAACCAACTGGCGACTGGTAAGAACTTGCTTGCGGTCGCGTTGCGGGTCGCGGATGATTTCGTATTCCATGATGGTGCCGTCTACATCATCGGCGCCATACCACAGAGCGCTTTGTGTGACCGGCGCGCTGTTCATAATCCAAAAACTTTTAATGTGCGGGAAGTTATCCAGCATCAAGCGTGCAACGGCGATTTCGCGCAAATCTTCAACGCCGGTCGGCGGCTTGATATGTTCCAACGCCGTCTTTTCAGGATGCCAGCTTAATGGAATGAAAGTCAGGAAATGGCCTTTGCCTTCGTGCAGGCTCTGGTCTTGTGTTTCGCGCAGCTTAATAAAGTGCTCGACTTTTTCCGGGGTTTGTTCGACGTGTCCATAAAGCAGCGTGGCGTTGCTGTTGAGTCCGGCCTGGTGAGCGTAGCGGGCCAGTTCAAGCCATCTCTCGGCATTAGGCTTGGCCGCGAATAAATCTTCATGCACGCGCTCACTCATCACTTCAGCGCCGCCGCCGGGCAAGGCATCAAGACCGGCGGTTTTAAGGTCATTAAAAATCTCGTCTATCGGCTTTTTCGCGGCGCGCACAATTTGATCCATCTCGACCATTGTAAAGGCTTTGATGTGCGCTAAGGGCCGCGCCGCTTTGATGGCGCGCAGTAAATCGAGGTAATAAGCGTAAGGCAGTTTGGGATTGACGCCACCGACTACATGAATTTCGGTAATCGGCACATCCGAATAATTCGAGACTTTGGCCGCTGCTTGTTCGGGCGTCATGACATAGGCGCGTGGGTCGTCTTTCGGGCGGGCGTAAAACGAGCAAAACAAACAGCCTTTGTTGCAAACGTTGGTGTAATTGACGTGCTGATTGCGCACCCAGTAAGCGATATTGCCGTTTTTGCGTTCGCGCACTAAGTTGGCGAGATAGCCCAAAACATTCAATTGCGGCGTGGCATAGAGGCGCAAGCCATCCTCAAACGAAAGGCGCTCTCCGGCTACAACCTTGTCGTAAATGTCGCTGAGATTGGCAGCCCTGATAGCGCCTTTCCAGATTAACTCGCTCATGAATTTCCACCTTAATGCCTGGCAAAAGTCTAACAAAGCCAACGCCTGGAACTTTTGACCGTTGCCTGTTGAATCCTTATTATTGCTGTGCTAATGCCTCTTTGTTTGCTCTTTGCGCGCACTATGTTATCGCGCTTACATTACTGGCTCCAAAACCACAAAAATATATGCTATAATCGTTGCAAGCTGCGCCATGTTCTATCATGTTGCCGTTATTTCAACACGCGCCGCTAACGAAAGGGGACTACAAGAATGCAGAAAGAGAGTTTGAAAAGTCTGAAAAGTCGTATGGGGAAATGGGCGGCCTGGGCCGCTGTTTGTGTGATTCCAGCTTTAGTAGCTGGTTGTAATGGCGGAACAACAGGCGGCGGGCCATTTGGCAATCCGGTGCAGAACGGCACCTTTAACGGCGCTGCGGCCAACCTGGGTGCCAATCGCGCCGGCACGTTGTTAATTCGGACGTTCTCCAACAATACAATCAATGGCACACTAACCGTAGCGGCACCGGCTTTGGTTCGTAGTGCTACGTCCGGGAACGCCCTGGTCACTTTGCCGGTAGGCACTTACTCCTTCACCGGCACACGCACTGGAAGCAGCTTTACCGGGACGGGCACCATTCCCGGCACCACTGACACCTTCACAATTAATGGCACGCTTTCTACATCAACGACTGGTGGCAGTTTCACCTTCACCGGCACTTTGAATGGCGAAACCTTTGAATTCGGCGGCACTATCGCGGTATTCACCGGCGGCGGTGGTGGAGGCGGCGGCAATGGTTCCTTCACCTTTAGCAGCAATACCAGCAATGCCAACGCTGGTTCGTTCAGCGCCTTAGTGGGCACTGGAACTAACATAGCTATTGGTAACGCGCGCGTGCTGTCGGCCACTTTTGCTTCGGCAACCAGCGCCACCAACCTGCGCACCGTTACTCTTACGATTTCCAAAGGCAGCAGCTTATCAGTTGGGGACACCTTCCCTCTGGTTGAGAACGAAGACCCCAGTGCCGGGCAAGCAGTTGTGATTTACACCGAGGGCGCGCCGGCTAACAAAGCCTGGATTTCCAACGGTGGCCAGGTGAAAATCACTGCGATTGACGGCAACAACTACACCTTGCAGCTCACCAATGCCACTATGAAAGTCGCGGCTTTTGCCGGCCCCGGCCAAACCCAGCAAGCGACAGGCACCTTCACCCTGAATGGCACTGGAAAAGCGCTGATTTCGCCTATTGTTGCCCCGTAATAACAGCTAAATCGTTTTAGCAAAAAGCCGCGCAGACATTCAATGTCTGCGCGGCTTTTGGTTTTAACCCCACCTGCCCTTTGGGCAGGTGGGGTTAAAACCTTACTTTACCGCGTGCGCTTTCAAATCGGCTAAATTTACCCACTCCAGTGCCGAAACATGAGTTGCTTCTAAAACCACTTGCGGCGCGCAGCCGGCATCGAACGCTTCTTTCCAGCGCGTTACACATAAACACCAGCGGTCACCGGCTTGCAAGCCGGGAAACTCGTAAGCGGGCATAGGCGTGCTTAAATCGTTGCCCGCTTTGCGGGAAAACTCCAGAAACTCATCGGTCATTACAGCGCAGACCAGATGCAAGCCATAATCGCCTTCGCCGGTATCGCAGCAGCCGTTACGGTAAAAACCGGTAATCGGGTCGTTGCTACAGCTTTGCAACTCCTCACCCAAAACATTTTTCGCTTTTGCCATGTGTTCCTTTTTTGATAGGAACGCGGATTT
>DASWNL010000752.1:0-2178 GCA_036399215.1 Abditibacteriaceae bacterium | reverse complement strand
GGAGAATCGTTATTCAATCGTGTGCCTGCCAACTGGCAAGGCTGGAAATGGGTCGAAGCACAACTGGATGAGAAGTCGTTCTCTCAAGCCTACCCTCAGAACGATAAGAATCGCAAAGTTGATTTGCCGGTTCGCAATGTCAATGTCATCTGGTTCACCAAACAGGCGGGGCCGACGGCACTCACGATTGATGCGCTCGTCGCCGCCACTAAGTTGGCAGCAGATACAAATCGCTCAGCCTTAAGCGCACAAGTGAGCGGCGCGGCTTATGGAGAGCCGAACCAGCCTGCGGCCTCGCAGCTACTGTTGACTAACTTTACGGCAAAGCCTGTCAACGCTGAGATTGATTATTCCTTGCAACGCAATCCAACCTTATACGACCGCACCCCGCCGCATCCCGTTCACGGGACTGATCATGCGCTGGGTGCCACGGATTGGGTTGAGCATGGGGGTAAGCGAACCGGAAAAGAGAATACTCTCACCGATAACGATGAGAACAGTGCCGCCGAGCTTCCGTGGGGCGTCAACGCCAAAGAGGCTTTCCAGTATGTTGATCTGGGCAAGACACGCAATGTGTCGCACTTAGCCTATGTCTCCGGGGATGCAAACTGGGTCTTCAATGTTGATATAGCGGCTTCGACCGATGGCAAAAACTATCAACCCGTTCCCGGCCTGCAAAATCTGGAGTGGCACAAGAAGTGGGGACAGCAGGAGATTAACGTGCCGCAGCCCTTTGCCGCACGTTATCTGCGTTTCCGTCACCATAAAAATGACGAACCGGCCAGCACCTTCCGTATGCCGACAAGCCTTTCCGTCTATGATGGTGTCGCCGATGAGGACTGGAAATTTCCCCAGGTCGGTGAGATCATCGCTCAGGGCACGCAAACGCAACAAATTCCGGCAGGTTCATTTGAGGGCGCCGCATTGAAGAGTGACAAAACTCTTGCACCAGGTGCTTATCTGCTGAATGTGCGTGTGCGAGCGGCGGGGCAAACGCAACTCATTTCTAAGGCTTACTTTGTGATGCCTGCTAAAATGGCAGCAGGCAACGACTCGCGCTTTGGCTTGAACACGGCCCATATGCCATACATCGCAATGCATGAGCGTCTGGGAATTGGCTGGGTGCGCTTCGAGAATATGAAATGGCAGATGATTTCGCCCGCACCCGATCAATTTGCTTATGACGGCACCGTAGCGCCGTGGCATGTGCCTCATGACGATTTCGTGCAAACCTATCGCAAACACGGCATGCAGTTCCTGCCTTTTTTGTTCACCACACCGAATCATGCTTCAACGGCTCCTGCCGATCAGAAGAACAAAGCCATCTGGCCCCCGAAAAATCCGGCGGATTATGGCGAGTTCGTGTTTCAAACTGTTGCGCGCTACGGCAGCAAAAAGCATCCCGAAGCGGCTTTAAAAACCAAAGATAAAAAGAGTGGACTCAACTGGATCAACACTTACGAGCTGTGGAACGAACCCAACCTTATCAACAAAGACTGGGGCGCGTGGGCTACGACACTGGACGAATACTACACCACTATTATGCGCCCCGGCGCAGAAGGAGCCAGGCGCGCTGACCCGACCGCGCGAGTCACTAACGGTGGCTTTGCCGGCATCGATTTAGAGATTATCGATACGTTGCGCAGCTTTAAATATCCCGATGGCAAGATGCCGCTCGACTTCATGGATATATTGAACGCTCATTACTACACAGGGCGTGTTCGTCCTGAGAGAGCGACCTTCGACCCCAATGTTGACCGCTCCGGTCAACTACCGGCGCCCACCGATAAAACGCTGGAAGATCATCTCCGCGCGCTTAGCGATTGGCGCGATAAGAACAAGCCGGGAATGCCGATCTGGATTACCGAAACCGGATACGATACTGCCGGCCCCTACGGCGTTGGCGAACGCAATCAGGCTGCCCGGATGCCACGCGCCATCATGTTGGCTCTGGGTAACGGCATTGATAAAGTGATTGTCTATCGCGAGGCCGGTTCAAACGCCGGTCAGCACGCTGCCTCTGGCGTGCTGCGTGACGACGGCACCTTAAAACCTTCGTGGTTTAGTTACGCTACTTTGATTCGCGAACTTGAAGGCACTCAAGGAGGCCAACGCCTGCCGTATCCCGACCCCAATGTGCGGCTTTTTGCATGGCCACGTGGCAACAGCATTGTTTTA
>DASWNL010000751.1:0-10670 GCA_036399215.1 Abditibacteriaceae bacterium | reverse complement strand
GAGGCACTTGATAATGCCATCAACAATATGACGAGCAAAACGATGCAAATTCGGGCAAAGGGGTGACGGGTAAAGGGCAAGCACTTGAAACAGATAGTTGAACGGTAAAAAAGACGAGACGCCTCAAAACGTCCCATCTTTTTATTTACTGGCGAAAATAAGCGCTTAAAAGATTTATAATAGTAAGAGTTATGCCTATGAATGAGGCCTATGCTGGACGAAGCCTCATAACTCGGCCATCTAAAGGATTAGATAATGGATACGCCTATACCCAATCCGCTTGAGAAATTCGATTTTTCATTGTTGGACTCTGCTGACTTTAAAGAGGATTCTGTCAGAGAAGAACTTATCCTTCCAATGCTAAATCAACTTGGCTATGGTATATCAGGAAAGAATCGGATTATTCGCAGCAAAAGTGTCAGCCATCCATTTGTTACTGTTGGTTCCAAAAAGAGGCCTTTAACTAGCATCCCAGATTATCTCCTTGAAGTGGACAACAACTATTCTTGGGTTTTGGATGCGAAAGCACCCAGTGAAGAAATTAAGACTGGGTCAAATGTAGAACAGGCTTTCTTTTACGCAATTCATCCAGAAATCCGAGTCAGGTTATTTGGTCTGTGTAATGGTAGGGAATTTATCCTGTTTCGTCTAGATGAGGAGCAGCCCATTCTCTACTTTCATCTGTCGGAGATTGACCAACATTGGAAACAACTGCACTTGCTTCTTATGCCAGATGCATTTAGGAAAGCAGTAGCGAATACTCCCAATGGTGCCGCTGAGTCAGCAACAAAATTTGACTATAAATTAGTCAAGCCACTATCTGAAATCAAATCCATTAAAAAGCAATCGGCCAAAAGGCACTTTGGCGTTCACGGCTATTTCACAAAGCAGGCTCATTCTGTAGTTCAGGCTTATATCAAGAACTTTACAAGGCCGGGTGATTTAGTTCTTGACCCATTCGGCGGTAGTGGTGTGACATTGATAGAGGCTTTGATGCTTGGCAGAAAGGCTATTCACATTGACCTAAATCCACTTTCTGTTTTTATGGTTCAAAACTTGATTCGGCCTGTCAAAGTTGCGGAGTTAATGGAAGCGTTTGAGGAAATAAAAGTCCAATTCGACAAGAACTGTCCCCAAACAGATGTGGAAATCACTGCTGCACTGAATAAGTATCCTTATCCCAAAAACATGGCGCTGATGAAGAATGCTGATGTAGACAGCATCGAAGACCTATTTACTAATGCCCAACTTGCTCAACTAGCCTACTTGAAACATCTCATCCAGCACATTAAAGACAGCGCCATTAGAGATTGTTTGATGCTGGCTTTTTCCAGCACCATCACCAAAATTAACAAAACCTATCACCCTTCATCTTCAAGAGGTGATAATGCAGGCGATAGCGCGGCTTTTAGGTATTACCGCTTTAGGATTGCGCCATCAAGTGTAAGCCTTGATGTAATGAACAGTTTCAGCCGCAAAGTTAAAAACCTCGTTTCAGCCAAAGTAGAAATATCTGGTTTGATTAATGATAAAACCGTTCACAATGCACAGGTTTATAAGGGGACTGCTACACATCTCGCTCAAATTAAAGACCAGAGCATAGATTACATTTACACTGACCCGCCATATGGAGCGAAAATCCCTTATCTTGACTTGTCAATCATGTGGAATGCTTGGCTTGATTTGCAAGTAAGTGAAGCTGATTATCAACTGGAAGCAATCGAAGGAGGCGAACACGATAAAAGTAAGCAGGATTACTCAAAACTGCTTGCCAAGTCCATTCAAGAAATGTATCGGGTCTTGAAGAATGACCGCTGGATGAGTTTTGTTTTTGCTCATAAAGACCCTGCTTACTGGCACTTAATCGTGGACACAGCGGAAAAGGCCGGTTTCGAGTATGCGGGTGTAGTCCAACAGAATAATGGACAAGCCAGCTTTAAGAAGCGGCAGAACCCTTTTACTGTTCTACAAGGACAACTCATTATCAATTTCAAAAAAGTGTCAAACCCAAAAACCATAATGAAAGTGAACTTGGGGGCGGACATTGCCGATATTGTCACGCAGACCATTGAAGGAATCATCGCCAAAAATGAAGGGGCCAGCATTGAAGAAATAAATGATGAGCTTGTCATTAAAGGATTGGAGCTTGGATTTTTAGACATTCTCAGCAAGGAGTATCAAGACCTGACACCGTTCCTGCGCGATAGGTTTGACTACGAGGAGAAGACTCAGAAATATCACATCAAGAAAGACAGCAAGTTCAAATCGCACATTGATGTGCGAGTGAGAATTCGTTATTACCTGCTTTCGTATTTGCGCCGTATGTTACAGCAACAGCATGACCCAACTTTCGATGAGATTATTTTTCACATTATGCCTCTTCTCAAAAATGGCACTACGCCAGAGGAACAGACGATATTAAACGTATTAGAGCAGGAAGCGAAGCGAGTTGAAGAAAACAAATGGCGGCTCAAGGAAGATGGACAACAAAAGCTGTTTGATTAAGGCTCCTACCATTTAGTTTATTTGTCCGGCTAAAGGTGGTAGGGGCGGCTTGAATTGGACAATTCTTATCGCTAAACTGCCTTCTTAAGAAGGCGTGAAACAGCGTCTTACTTGCCTCATAAAAGGTATTTGGCGACGAAAATCGCCCCAACTTATAAAGTAAATGAGCCTTCAATTTGGCCGGATTTGGAATACCACTCGTAATGAGCAGGTCGCCGGTTCGAGTCCGGCAGATGGCTTAAAGATGACTTGATGGAGAATTTTGCAAGCGTGGACGCTATCAGGCGCCGCGCTTTTGTGTTTTAGACGGTATTATTTGTCATTCTTGATGACCTTTCTATGGCTGAAGAAACTCAAGCTTTATCTTTTGGTGCCGCTGCCGGTGAAGTTGGTATTGTGATGGCCTTGATAGCGGTCAACGCTTTTTTCGTGGCCGCCGAATTCGCTTTAGTGTCGGTTCGCAAAACGCGCATAGATCAACTGGCGGCTGAGGGCAGCGCTTCGGCGGGCGCCGTTAAGCGTGCCCTGCGCGAATTAGACCGCCATATCGCTGCCGCGCAAGTCGGCATTACCGTCGTTTCGCTTCTTATTGGTGCAAAGGGCGAGAGAACTTTTCATCATATCTTTGAGCCGCTCTTAATTCAGGCTGGATTGCCCAAAGAAGGCCAGCCTTTAGCGGCGGGTTTTGTGGCGCTGGTTCTTGCATATTTCATCATGACAGCACTGCATGTTATTATCGGCGAGCAGTTGCCCAAAACCATTGCTATTCAAAAAGCCGATGTTTCAGCGATGCTGATTGTGCGGCCCATGATGTGGTTCACCTGGATTTGCACGCCTTTGGTGTGGATGTTGAATCATAGCGTCAATTTTCTACTGAAGTTATTAGGCCTGCACGTTGCCGAAGGTCACTCGCAGGTGCATTCGCCTGAAGAGTTGGACTTACTATTTGCCCAGTCACATGATGCCGGTGAACTTACTAAGACCGAATTTGAAATCTTGCATCGCGTGGTGCGCTTTTCCGATTTAACAGCACGAGAGATTATGGTGCCGCGCGTCGAGATGAAAGCCTTGCCGGTTTCGATGACACGCGCTGAATTAATCGCCTACATCAATGATGAGCCACACACCCGTGTGGCGGTTTATCATGGCTCGCTGGATGAAATTATTGGCATTGCGCATCTCAAAGACTTGTTGAAATTAGCCGGCTTAACCACGCCGCAAGAAGGCGAAGCGGCCCTCAATCTCATGCCGATTGTGCGCGATGCGCCGCGCGTGCCGGAAACCATTACTATTGACCGGCTTTTGGTAGATTTTAAAAAGCGGCGCCAGCAAATGGCGATTGTGATTGATGAGTTCGGCGGCACATCCGGCATTGTGACCATGGGCGATTTGCTCGAACAGGCTTTTGGTGATGTGCATGATGAATTCGACCACCCGGAACCGGAAATTGTGAAGCAGCCGGACGGCACCATTTTACTGAATGGTCGCTTGCTTATCGAAGAAGTCAATGAGCGCTTCGGAACGGGTTTCCCAACCGATGAAGCCGATACTATAGCGGGCCTGGTGTTGAATGAATTAGGGCGCAGCGCTACGCCTGGTGATGCCGTGGAAATTGGCGGCACAAAATTATACGTTGAGAAAGTTGAACGCCAGCGCATTACCAGCATTCGTTTGGAATTAGCGGCAGAAAACAGGGAAGATAACGTTGGCGAGCTTCATCAAAGTTAATCTCGGTTAATCTCGCGCAAAATAAAGCCTATAATCCGAGGAAATTTCATTTATTCTTCGACTATTGTTCATTGCCTTGTGGCATAAGGCTAAATAGTGTTAATGGCACTTGCATATTGCCGAAATTATGTGCTATGCTGAATCCAACGCGGAAGGCGTTCTTTGCCGCAGCCAACACCAGGGTTCCATCCAGTCACAAGTTTTCTATTCACTGTGACTATCGTTTGCCGTTGCTTAAAGTAGAATGGTAATCCCTCGGAAAGGATAGGTATTGCAATGCGCCTCAATCGCCTTGCACTGATTGGTCTGGGTATCTTGGGTCTGGTTTTTGTGTGGGTGTTGTTTTTAGTATTTCGCCCCAAACCTACCACAGTCGTTCAGGACAACACTGCTGACCCCAACATCGTTCAGGTGAACACTGGCGACCCCGCCGCTCAGGGTAGCCGGCGCGGCTATGTCGCCCGCTATAACATTCCCGCGCGCACCATTTTGACGCGGGATATGTTTGCCCCCGACACCAGCGGCAGCTCTTCGGATGAAACCATCTATGTAACCGATTTTCTGGAAGAAGGTTATGGTTACATCACCAAGGTGGACATTCCCAAAGGCCGCCATTTGCAGCACGACCAATTGCTCGGTTCGGTGCGCGAGTTGGGTGTTTCCGGTGCTTTGAACGAGGGCTTTCGCGCCATGACCATTGCCGTGCCGAACAAGCCGACTTTGCATTCGATTGTCTCGGTCGGCGATTTCGTGGATGTTATCGGCACCTTTGACCAGATGGAAACGCGCGTTTTAGCTGATGGCGTGCGGGTTCTGGCCGTTGATGTCTATGGTCGCGACTACGAAAAAGCCTCAATCTCCAAGCGTGGCCCCTATTCTGATGGGCCTAATGCACCGGCTGCTCCGGCGCCCGGCGCTACCCCTGTTCCCGGCCAACGTCCTGGCGAACCCGTTCCCACTCCGGCTCCGCAAGGCAATCAGCCACCGCCACCGGCGCGCGAAGCGGCTTTAACGCTGGAAGTGCGCCCCGAACAAGCCACGGCAATCTCCTTTGCCATCGCTTCTGCCGCGCCTCTGGATTACTTGATTCAACCGCGTCCCACGACTTTAGCCGCGCCGCAAATCACAACCGCGCGCACCACCAAAGCCCAGGTTGCGCCCTATGCTTTAGCCAGCAAGCGCAGTGCAGGCGGCACAGCCCAGCGTGATCGTGTGACTACGGCAGCGGAAAAAACTCTAACGAAAATTGGAAGTGCGGCAGATTCTTGGAAAATGCCATCGCCAGGAATGGGCACTCCTCTTGGGCCGATGCCTGTAGGCGGAACAGGTGGTTTCCCCACTGGCCCAATGCCCACACCCAAACCTCGAACCTACGACATTACGATTTACCCGGATGGCTTGCCACCGCGCATTAATACGGTGCCGATTCCTGATTGATGACTGCACTGCCGGCCTCGGCGCTTCCCGCGCTGAGGCCGCACAATGTTTCTCTTGATAAAGCAGTGCTTTGCTTGAACCGTTTCATTGTTTAGATTAGCTGTTTTTACGAGCCGTTTTATTAATACCCTAAATTGTGCCGTTAATGCCGTTAACCATGCACGCTTAAAGGTGCGAATGATCATGAACAAAACAACCTGTCTGATCCATCGCCAACCGGCGAAAAGCCCACTTTCCTGGGGCGATTCGTTGGGGCGAACCGCATTCGGACGCCGTTTTCTCCCTGCCCCTGTTGCTGTTTTAGCCGCTCTGACGCTTTCGGCCACGCTCCTGCCCGCCCCTTCCTGGGCTGCGGAAGAAGCTAACCCGCCAAAGGCTGAAACCAGCAGCAAGCCTCGCGCGGCAGTTTTGCCCTTAGGTGAACTCAAAGTGGGCAAGTCCATGCAGTTGCCGATGTCCAAGGGCGCCAAATACGAAGTGCAGGATGGCTCGGCTCAGGTTCGTATGGAAGCCGGCGATGGATACCTGCTCATCACACCTTTAGAACCAGGCAGTGTGTCCTTCACTATGAACGGCATGGCTTACGGTGTTAAAGTGGTGGCGGCAGCGCAAACTGTGCCGGCACCCAATGCACCTGAGACCGGCAATCCGCCAGCGGCAACAGCGCCTGGCGGAAGTGTTCCGGCGGCAACAGCGCCTGGCGGAAGTGTTCCAGCAGCCACAGCGCCTGGAGGTGGAGTGCCTGCCGCAACGGCACCTTCTACGGGCACAGATGGAGTGCCTACATTGGTGCCTGTCGCTCCGGCCCCGAATACAGCCGGGCCGGATACAAGCCTTCCCGCATTAACCACGCCGGGGACAACACCAGACTCTTTAACGAGCACGCCAAACGGTGTGCCGTCCGGCATGGCGCCGGTTTCACCACCTCAAGTTTCAGCGCCGTTGCCACCGCCTTCGCGCATGCCGAATACGCCAGCCTTTCCAACGCGCTCCGGTATGCCACGCAACATGCGAACCAGTGGTGTGCCGATTCGCACTGTTAACGTAACCAAAGGCTTGGCCAGTCTGCTCTCATTCCAACGCAACATTCTGTCGGTGTATTTTTCGGACGCGACGGTAATGGATGCTCGCGCCATCAACGCGCGCACTTTAGCAGTCACCGGTGGCGGCGTGGGCAAATCTACTTTAGCCGTCTTCACCGCAACTTCGACGGATGATACTGTGGGGCAATTGAACATGTTCCACGTAGTAGTAGACCCGCCAAATGCAGGCACGCCGCTTCCAGACAGGGTTGACCCACTCTCAGTGGAAACCGCCATTCGCACCGCGATTAACGACCCGCGTGTGCAGGTTTCGGCCTTTTCAACCAGCGATGGCGGCATCGCGGTGCGCCTCAATGGCCGCGTGCGTGAAGCTGTTGAAGCTAAAGCCGCCGAAGAAACGGCGGCGCTGTATGCTTCAAAAGTCATCAATGGCCTTGTCGTGGACAAAGACGCGCCAAGTTATGATCAAGCCTTTTTGCCACAACAAGCGGCCTTAACACCCGAAGAAGTCGCACAAAATCAATTACGGGCTATTACGGGCAACCAGACCGTCACCTTTACGCCTCTGGGCGGCAGTTGGGTGCTGCGCGGCGAAGTAGGGTCGCAAGCCGAAGCGCAGCAACTACTGACCTTGGCCAATACGCTGAACGACCAAATTGTGCCCCTATTAGTTGTGCGCGGCCCCAATGGCTTTACGCCAGCGGAAACGCCGATTTCATCGGTTGAAGATCGCGAAATGACGCGCCGCTTGCAGGAGGTGACGGGTCTTACTACGGTTTATGCCTTGCGCAGTGCCAGTAACGGGATCGCGGTTTATGGTTCAGTGCGCAATCGTGCTGAGTTTGATCGCGTGCAGCGTTACAAGGACATTTTGCCTGTAGTTTTACAAGGCGTGGCAGCCCAAGCCGGCCAGAATGCCAATCAGGCGCAGAGTGGAGGGGGAGGGGGTAGCCGCATTCCCAAAGAGGATCCAAACCCCGGCACCCAACCAACCAATGCCTATAAAACGGTAGCCAATGTGCAGATGTTTGTGCGTATCGAAGACCCCAACGAATCCGCTTTACGCCTGGTGACGATTGATTCCAACGTGGTGGAAATTTCACGCACCTCATTAAAGAGTTTAGGCATCGAATTCGGCTCAGCCCAGGTGTTGGGCGAATCAGGCGGGGACGCCATTTTAAACCCTCAAGGTAATGTAATTGGCTTTAACCCAATTACAAGAACGATTGATCCGACATTTGTGCCCGGCGCAATTCAGGCCGGCAATGGCGTTGCCGGAGGCGGCCCTTTTGGTTTTATTGACGCCTTCCGCGCTCGCTTGAATGCGCTTTATACCAAGGGGAACGCCAATATTCTGTCGAAGCCGAACGTGACGACTTTGGAAGGCACCGAAGCACAAATCACGATTGGCGGCGCCCGGCCCATTCCTCAGGTCACCTCAAGCGGCGGCGGTAGCGGCTCGATTCAGGAGAACATCGTCTTCCGGCGTTTTGGAGTCATTGTTACAATGCGCCCCACTCTGCTGTCAGATAACACCATTATTTTGCAGATTCGCGTCGATGTAACCGACCTTGATCCGGGCACTGGTATCACGCGCGGCAACACCTTCATTCCTGGCGAAACAGTGCGCTCGATCAATAATGTTCTGGTGTTAAAAGAAGGCGACATCATCGCTCTGGGTGGCCTGATTACCAATGCCAAGCGGCGCACTACTTCCAGAGTGCCGATTCTTTCGCAGATTCCGATTTTGGGTGCGCTGTTCCAAAGCCGGCGCTTTGAAAACAACGAAAGTGAATTGGCGATTTTCCTGACCCCAACCATTAAGCGCGTGCCGGTTCCCGGTTCGGAACTGGAAATTGGAGCGATTCATCCTACGGGTTGGCCCAAGTTAAGCGGCATTGACGACGGCAACGGCTTGGGACTTGGGACAGTGACAACGGGACAAGGCACCAGCGGCCAGTAAGCCGCATCTGACTTTGTAGCGAACTGGAAGCAAAGTTCGCTGATGTTTCTGGAAAAACTATGGCGATTTCGGTTTTAGTAGCGGATGCAACAGCGAGTTCGCGGGAACAATTGCGCTCTACATTAGGGCGTGACCGCGAATTGGATGTCGTGGGCGACGCCGCCGATGGCCGCGAAGCTGTCGAGATCGCGCGTTCGCTGAATCCCGATGTCGTCTTGCTGGATGGCTCCATTCTCGGCTCCAACGGCGTGGCCGTTGTCGAGGGCATTCAACTGGCCTCACCTGATTCCGCTGTTATCGCTCTGGTCGATGCCGCTGATATTGACCTGATGCGCAATCTGATGCGCGCCGGTGCCCGCGACTGCCTCACCAAACCGGCCATGCCGGAAGAGATTATCAACACCATTCGTGGTGTTAATCAATCGCAAGTCAAGCAACGCGCCGTTTTTGGTAACGATAATAAAGCCCCACAGGGCAAAGTCATCGCTGTCTATTCACCTCAGGGCGGTTCCGGCAAGAGCATTCTGGCTGCGAATTTAGCCGTGGCGATGGCTGGCGCGCTCAACGCCCCGGCAAACCCTCACGCCATTGTCCTGGTAGATTTAAATCTCCAATTTGGTGATCTGGATTTGCTGCTCAACCTCAATCCCGATAATACCATCGCCGGCCTGGCTCAAAAAGGCCATGTCGGCATGGATTCGGAGTTAGTCGAGCAGTATTTAACCACGCACGAAGAAACCGGCCTGCGCGTTTTGGTGGCGCCTTCGGCTCCTCGCTACGCAGAAAGCATCACAGCTTACACAGTTGAGCAAGTGATTGATGCCCTGCGTGAATCGTTTCAATATGTGATTATTGATACGACCTCGCAATTGCAAGATGTGACCCTGGCGGCGCTGGACGCAGCCAATACTATTTTGCTCCTGACTTCGCTGGACTTGTTGGCTTTGCATAAAACCCGCACTGCGATGGAGATGCTACGCCAGCTTTATACGATTGATAAAATCCAGCCGGTTCTTAACCGCGCCAACAGTGATGTCGGCATTTCGCCACAGGATGTTGAAGAGGTGCTGGGGATGCCGGTGCAAACTCTGATTCCTTCCGATGGGCGCAATGTCGTCAAATCGGTGAATGATGGCGTGCCGGTTGTGCTTTCCATGCCCGAAGCGCAAATTTCCAAGCGCATAGAAATTCTGGCTCAGCAACTCATCGGGCGTGACCCCGGTGCAATTGGCGCTCTTGCCAATACGCCATTACCGCCGGAAGGCGGCTTTTTCCGCAAGCTGTTTGGCGGTTAAGCCAGCCGGAAGTAACTACTCCCCTATTTTAGTTTTGAAACGGCACGACAGAATTTCTGCGTCGCCGTTTTTCCTTTTAAGAGATTCCCATGACTTTAATTACACCTGTCGTCATGACCGATGTTTTGGATGGCGATGCTTGCCCGATTATTCACATTGCCGATGTAAAAGTCGCCCGCGAAACGCCGCCTTGCGTGCTGACAATCTTTGGTGCCACCGGCGATTTAACGCGCCGCAAGTTGGTGCCTGCCATTTATGATTTAGCCGCGCAAAATTTATTGCCGGATGAGTTTGTGGTCGTCGGCTATGGGCGCCGCGAACAGGACATCGAAAAAATGCGCGCCGATTTGGGTGCGGGCGTGCAGGAGTTCGCTCGCTCAAAGTGGAACGAAGCGACCTGGAAGAACCTGTCCGAACGTATTTTTTATCAGCAGGGCACTTATGATGAAGCCGAGAGTTTTGTGCAACTGGATGAGCGCCTCAACGAATTAGGCACGCAGTTCCAAACACGTGGCAATCGTTTGTATTATCTGGCAACCCCGCCCGGCGAGTTCGCGCCCATCATTGAGAACTTGGGGCAGTTGCGCCATCATGATCGCGCTTCAGGTCGCGGCCCGGCCAATCCGCGCCAGAGTGCGCCGCGTGGTTGGTGGCGCCTGATTGTTGAAAAGCCCTTTGGCAGCGACCTGAGCAGCGCCC
>DASWNL010000750.1:0-10318 GCA_036399215.1 Abditibacteriaceae bacterium | reverse complement strand
GACGAATGTGCCATCTAAAGCGAAAAACCAAAAGCGCCACACTGGATTTACAAATCCAGTGGGGCGCTTCTGGGTGAGATGACATCACCATCTATTTCCCTTATTCTTGACAACGAATAAAGAACATCTGGATGTGGGGTTCTCGATTCTAAATGATGGATGACAGCGCCCTCATTGTCGAGAATCAAACATCAAGCATCAAGACCATGAACATTGTTTTTATTGCGCTCGATACGCAGCGCGCTGATCATCTGGGTTGCTACGGCTATCCAAAGCCAACTTCGCCGTTTATTGATTCAATTGCCGAAAAAGGCGTGGTGTTTGAGCGCTGCTACGCGCCCAATATTCCAACGCATCCTTCGTTTACGACGATGCTGACCGGCAAGGAAGCCATCACGCATAACATCATCAACATCGGTGGCGGCGTGCCGCTGGATGAAAACATCCCCATGCTTCAGGAAGTGCTGCAAGAAAACGGCTGGCGCACTCATGCGGTGGACACGATGGGCCGTCATTTTCCACGCGGCTTTGACCAGTATGATACGCCCAACTGGGACAGAAGCGACCCGACGGTTTTGCGCCGCGCCGAACCTGTTACCGAAATGGCGGTTGCTGTCATCGAGCAATTGAAAGCGCAAGACAAACCTTTCTTTTTGTTTTTGCACTACTGGGACCCGCATACGCCTTATTTGCCGCCACACGAATATCGCTCTCTGTTTTATCCGCAAGACCGCGACCCGTATGATGTAAATAATCATTCAATGGACGCGGCCTGGAACGATGAAACCTTCAAGTGGTATTTTCACGAATGGATGCCGGGGGTGACCGATTCACAGTATGTCAACGCGCTTTATGATGCCGAAACGCGCTACATGGATGATCAACTGCGCCATGTTTTCAAAGCCTTAGAGCCAATTCAGGATGAAACCCTTGTGGTTCTCACGGCTGATCATGGGGAAATTCTCGATGAGCAACTGGGTTTTTACGATCATCATGGCCTTTATGAGGGCGATATTCATATTCCAGCGATTTTTTACTGGCCGGGCACGCTAAAACCCCATCGCGTGCCGGGCTTTATTGAAAATCTCGACTTTGCCCCAACCTTTTTTGAACTGGCCGGCTTGCCCGATTTACTGGGCTGTGAAGGCAAGAGTCTGGTGCCGTGCTTGAATGGCGAGCAAAGCGGTAACTATGACGAACTGTTTCTTAGCGAAGCCACCTGGCAGGTGAAACGCGCTTATCGCAACGGCAAGTGGAAGTTCATCCAAAGCATTGAGCAGGATTATCATGGCCGCCCCATGCAAGAGTTGTTCAATTTGGAAACTGACCCGACCGAGCAAAACAACATTGCGGCAGAGCATCCTGAAATTGTGGCCGAACTCAAAGCCAAACTGGATGCTTATGTCGCACGGCGTTTAGAAGAAGCGGGACGCGCTGTTGACCCGGCTGTTGAGCAGGGCCGTTGCGGCACGCGCATCGGCACGCCCAAAGATGAAATTTGCGGCCCCGGCGCCACGCCTTTGCATGAGCGAAAAGATGCTGTTGCCGCTGATATTCCCAAACCGGAAGAGTTGAAATCAGATCAGGCGGAGCAAAAAGAATCCGATGAAAACACGGCGCACGATGAAAACACCGGCACGCCGCTGCATGGCTACGTGGAGAAGGAGTGAACCCCCAACCCCCTTGCGGGCGCCCTCTGGGCAGGAGGGGCTAAAATAAAACGTTACTGAACGGGCGCTGTGAAACCGTTCTTCAACCAAGTTGCAGCATAGCCCCCTTACCAAGGGCGGGTGCCCTCTGGGCGGAAGGGGTTAATTGAATGTCATACCAACCTTTTATCGAATCATCCGCAATAGCGCCTGCCGAAGACTTGCGCGCGCTGATGGCTGAACACGGCTATCTGTTTTTTCGCGCTCTGGTGCCCGGCGATGAAGTTCTCAAAGTGCGCCTCGCCGCTTTGCAATTATGCGATGAAGAAGGCTGGCTCGACCCTGATGCGGATTTAATGGAGGGCAGAGTGCGGCCCGGCATGAAGCCAACCGGTGAAGGGCAAGCGGACTACATGAAAATGTATCGTAAGCTGCTGAAAACGCCGATTTTTCATGCCTTTCCCGACTTGCCGGTTTTGCGCGAAGTCGCCGCGAAGTTATTAGATATAGAAGCCGCAGAAGTGTTGACTCATCCACGCCGCATTGGGCGCGTCACGTTTCCGCATAACGTTGGGGCGACAACACCCGCGCATCAAGATCACTTTTATATTCGCGGCGCCGTTGATACTTTTTCGTGTTGGATTCCGCTGGGCGATTGCCCCATGCAACTCGGCAATTTAGCAGTGTGGAACGGTTCGCATCAACAGGGATTTATCGAACATACGGAAACGATCCCCGGCGCCATCGGCGGGCGCGGCGTGCCGATTGACGAGAGCAAGGCCGATTGGCATAGCAGCGATTTTGAACTGGGCGATGTCTTGTTTTTTCATGCCTTTACCATTCATAAAGCGTTGCCGAACTTAACCGAAAATCTCTTGCGCGTTTCAACGGATAATCGCTATCAGCGTGCGCAGGATAAAATCGAGCCGGACGCGCTTTTGCCTCATTTTAATCTGCAATGAACGTTGTTTTGGTGGCTATAGACAGCCTGCGCGCCGATCATCTGGGCTGTTACGGCTATGATTTGCCCACTTCGCCCCATATTGATGCCTTAGCGGCTGAAAGCGTTTTATTCGAGCGCGCTTTTGCGCCGGGCATTCCCACCACGCCTTCGTTTACGACCTTAATGACCGGCCTGCATCCGTATCGGCACGGCATTTTGGCGCATCTGACCGAGCGGCGCTTGAAACCCGAAACTCAAACCATAGCGCAAGTGGCCAGGCGCGCCGGTTATGCCACAGCGGGCATTGATAACTTAGCGGTGCAAGGCAATGGGCGCGGCTCCTGGATGGCGCGCGGTTTTGATTATTATTCGGCGTTTTTGTTCAAGCCGTTTAGTAATCAATGCGAAGAACTAACCAATCGCGCTCTGAGTTTCATAGATGACTTAGGTGCCCAGCCTTTCTTTTTGTTTTTGCATTTATGGGATCCTCACACGCCTTATGGCCCGCCGCCGCCTTTCGATACGTTGCATTATCATCCGGGCCGTCATCCGTTTTCAATCGAGGAAATCAAATCGCCCGCGTCCGAATACTACGATGCCTTTCTCGCCGATATGAAGCTACAAAAGCCCGATGATTACGATTGGATCATGGCTCAATACGACGGCGAGATTTCGTATGTTGACACACAAATTGAGCGGCTAACGGCGCATCTCAAAGCCAAGAATTTATGGGATGAAACGATTTTCGTGTTGATGAGCGATCACGGCGAAGCCTTTGGCGAAGGTGGCTTTCACTTCGATCATCATGGACTTTATGATGCCGTTATCCGCGTGGCACTCACAATGCGCGTGCCGGGTATAGCTGCCGTGCGAAGCAAAGCGATGGTTTCAACCGAAGATATTCTTCCCACGCTCTGCCAATTGGCTGATTGGCCTTTGCCAGATAGTGAAATCACAGGACGGAGTTTCACATCATCTTTAACAGGTGCTGCTGCGCGCGATGAAATTTTCGCTGTCGAAGCCACACGCCAGGCTTCCTTAGCCTTGCGCACCCAAAAGTGGAAATTCATCCAGCCGATTGTTCGCGATAAAAACGGCGCGTCGCTACCAGATTTTCACGGTAATCTGCGCGATAATGCACCTTTACTTTTTGATTTAGAAAATGACGCGGCGGAAACGCAAAATGTCGCCGCACAATTTCTTTCTGTGCGCGATGAGCTATCGGCGCGATTAACGAAGTGGCATCAAGAGGAAGTCGCCCGGCGCAACGGTGATGATCCGCTTTTAGATGGTTTGACTTTGCCGGTTGAGAGTTTTCTGACACGTATAAAAAGCCGCAACAACAATCAATAACGCTCGATAGCTTTCTGGAGCATAGATGCTTGGAAAGATTAAAGCGCTTCCGCTTCAGCATCAGGTGGTAGAGGTGGAATTTTTAAACTCATCGGGCCTTGCGCTAAGGTAAGGAGGCGCGTAATTTCAGGATGATCAGGCGCTTTGGCTTTGGCACGATTTAAAACAATTCGTGCCATATCCTCCCGGCCCATCTTTAACAACAATCTCGCCTGCGCTAACTGGGAACTCAATGAGCCTCGCTCGATAACCACGCGATGCTGCGCGGCGTCGGCTTTTTGTTGAAGGGGGGCGAGTGCGTTGAAAATAGCTAAGGTTGCTTTTGACAGGCTTGCGCGTTTTAGTGCCGCGTAAGATTGGCTGAGCAGAAAATAATTTTCGGATGTGGCCGGGTCTAATTGGATGAGGTGGCGCAGCACATTTACTGCCTGACGATGCTCTCCACCGGCGCGATAATTCAGTGCGAGAAGCTTAAGCGTATCAACATTGCCTGGATCGGAATCTACAGCTTTTTGCAAATAACCGCGTGCCTTTTTAAGAGAATCTGCGCCTGGAGTTGCCTGGATTATCTCTCCCAGTAGCGCATAACCTGTAGCAGACGGCTCAAGTTTTAACGATTCGTTGACAGCGGCTTCCGCATCCTTTAATTTTCCGAGCTTATGCAAAGTTTGAGCACGCAGTAAGGCGATTTGAGCGCTTGGATCACGCCTTTTGGCCTCTTCAAAGTTTTTCAGAGCACCCACATAATCCTGTGCCGTGAGTGCGATTTCTCCCAAGCGCCGCCAGGCGTCGGCACGCTCTGGTGCCAACCGTGTCACATCACGCAAAATCTGCTCGGCCATCTGCTTGCGTCCACGTTGATAGAGCAACTCTGCCGACCAGAAAAGCACATCGGGACTTTGCGGTGCTGCCTGCAATGCCGCGTTCAACAATGCTGCGGCACGCTTCCACTCCGCACGTGCCATCGCTGCGCGTCCGGCCAACAAGTTCAACTTTGAGCTATTCGGATAAGTCTGGAGCGCTGTGGTCATTAGCGCAGCACAATCATCAGGCCGCCCTTCTTCCAGCAATCGTTCACCGGTAAGTTCAAGGAGAACCAGGTTTGTTGGGTTGGCTTGCGCGTTTTTCAACAATACCTGTGTTGTCTGACGGCTGTAATACCATCGCTGCAAACTATCGGCATTAAAATGCCATGCAGCAAAGCCTAAGAACACTAACACTGCTATCAGCAGCGCATTAGCTCGCTTACCATGCCCTTTCGCGTGTCGCCTATGAAGTAATGCAACCTTTGGGGCGAGTTCCTTATTGTGTTCGGATGTGTGTTGGGACATGTGAGTCGGAACTAATGACCTTACCCTACAAAGGTGCCATCTGTGAATGTAACTCTGGGTGTTTTAACGGACGGTTTTTAATGGAGCCTGCTTCGTAATTCCGTGATCTTCGTTCACTAAGATAACTTGATTGGCGGCTACATTAGTAAATTTGCTTTCACGCCCGGACGGCCATTGAATCGTTAGCAAATCGGCCTGCGCTGCTTTGCCCAGGCCGAGCGTAACAGGCAATTCGCTTTGCGAGAGAAACGATGATCCGCTTCGCACCATACGCATAATTTTACGCCCTTCAACCATCGCTGTAATGCGACTGCCTATGGCACTGCGGTTACTGCGTGTGCCTGTCAGAATCACCCGGAGAGAGTTGTTCGATTTGCTATTGTTGCGCAGAAGGGCAGGGGAGCCGCCATTGCTGGTCAGCAGAACATCAACGTCACCATCAAGATCAATATCGGCAGCAGCCAGCCCGCGACCAACGTGTTGCTTTTCCAGACCAGCCTGAAGGCCAATTTCCTGAAACTGTCCTTTGCCAAGATTATGAAAAAGCAGTGGTCTTTGTTGATAAGATTCGTCCTGACGCAAAAGAGCTATATCGCTGTCTACATGGCCGTTAGCAGCCAGGAGATCAAGCCAACCATCATTTTCGCAGTCTAAAAAGATGGTGCCGAAAGTCAGGAATTTGAGGCTGGCCTGACCAATGACCGAACGGGGCGCCGTATCGGTGAAAAGGCCGCCCCGATTTTGATAAAGTCCCAACATTTCATCAGAAAAATTGCCGATAACCACACTTTCAAGACCTGTTCCATCTACATCGGCGCTATCAACACCCATACCGGCCCGTGTGGCCCCGGCTTCGTTATAAGCAATGCCTGATGCTACTCCAACCTCGCTAAAGGTGCCATTGGCATTGTTGCGAAAAAGAAAATTTGGCGTCAGGTCGTTGGCAACGATAATATCAGGCCACAAGTCATGATTATAATCGCAGATAGCAACGCCCAGAGCTTTGCCATTCAGTGCGCGGCCATCGTTTGAACTGATGCCGGCACTTTTGGAAACATCGGCAAACCTGCCATTGCCCAGGTTGCGATAGAGTCGGTTAGGTTGGCCCGGATAAGAAATAGGCCCGACATAACTTTTGCGTTTGCCATCTACTGAGGCGTAAACATCAGTCGCCGGAGTCCATTTAATGTAATGTCCGACAAAGAGATCGAGTCGTCCATCGCGATCATAATCAAGCCAGGCGGCGCTGGAACTCCAGGAATTGTCTTGAACGCCGACTATGGCTGCGACTTCGTGAAAGCGCCCTTTGCGGTTATGAAAAAGATAGTTACGTGTCAGGCCCGTGACATAAAGATCAATTTGTCCGTCATTATCGTAATCGCCGGCGGCAGCGCCCATGCCATACATCTCTATATTGAGGCCGCTCTCCTTTGTGCTATCGGAAAATGTGCCGTTGCCGTTATTACGAAGCAATGCCCCGGTATGCACTTGCTGCGCTTTGCGAGTTTGAATTAAAGAGGCCCGCCGTCGTCCATTACCGCGTTTGTATTCTTCGATTTCATTTTTTTTCCACTCGCGCCCATTAACTAAAAAAATATCCCCATCGCCGTCATTATCGAAGTCGAAAAAAGCGGCGCCACTACCAACCGTTTCCGGCATCCAGCGTTCGCCGAAGGCACCATTATGGTGAACGAATTTTATTCCAGCAGTGCTGGTAATATCCGCAAAAGAAATTGCAGAAACTGTGGTAGCAGGCTTAGCAGGTTCAGGGTTGTGTCGTGGAGTGCATCCACTAACTGTCAGCAGAGAAAAGAATAAGAGGACAAACCAGATTTTCATACTACTGGCCATAGGATATAAAACAAAAGAGGTAGCCGAAGCTACCTCTTTTGCACTGTGGAGAGTGCGGCATTTGAATAGCCGGCACCGGGCGGTTTAAAACTCGTAGAACAGCGAAGTATAAGGGTTCGGTGGAATTGTCACTGTGGGAGCGCCTGCACCGACACAACCGGTGCCCATCTTATTCTGGGTAATAGCAATCTGTTCGTTGATTTTTCCGGAGGCGATCCATTTTGCGTGACCATCAGCATAAGTAAAATTGCCGCCTTCCAGATGTCCTGACTTAATACGTGCATCAGGACTCCAGGGGCTGCCTTCAATACGCGTTACAGGGTCGCCGCCACCCACAGGCCCGCAGGGATGGTCAAACATGAAACCATTGCCAGCCCATGCGCCAAAGATAATGCCGATTTCTGCGGCCTTGCGGATTTCGGATTGATTCTTAGCAGGCACGTTCCAGGCCGGAGCAAAGTAAGACACGTTATAAGCGTAACTCTGATTATGATAGCGATATTGGGTGCCCGATTGAACAGTCCATATCGGGCCTCTTTGCACTGTATCACTTGGACAGCGCCAGATCTGTGAGCTTTTTGTGTATGGCTCTAAAACATCGCCTACGGCCTTACTGCTATCATTGCCGCCGGTATTCGCAGCAGCATATTGAGTTCCGCCTCTCCAGGGCACGAAAGGATAAGTTTCGTCATAATCCTGCACGTATTGCATAAGAGCAACGCCAATCTGCTTGGTATTATTTAAGCAAGAAGATTTGCGAGCATTTTCACGGGCGCGGGCGAAAACGGGAAAGAGAATCGCGGCGAGCAAGGCTATTATAGCTATGACGACAAGTAGTTCGATCAGGGTGAAGCCAGGCTTAATGCGCTTCATAAGGAATAATGATCCTCTCTTCCAAGGGTTGTAGTTATTTTAACCAAATCCTATGCAAAGTAAACATTTGCTTGCATAAACTCTTTTCATGTCATCTAACAAAATCGTTTTGGTCGTCAATTGCGGTGGAGCGACCTTTAAATACAAATTGTATGAAATGAAAAAAGGCGCCGAGCGCGTCTTAGCAGTCGGCCATGTTGACCGGTTGGGCAGCGATAACGGCTTGCTGCGCCATAAACTGCCGGAGCAAGGCCGAGAGATTCGCGCTGAACTGCCGGTTCGCGATCATCGCACGGCCATAAATTGGATGTGCCAGCAGTTAGTATCAAATGAACATGGCGCCCTGCAATCGTTGGATGAAATTGATGTTGTCGGCCATAAAATCGCGCACGACGGCATGAAACTGGGCGATTGTTCGTTGCTGGGCGAGCGAGAAATCGGCATCATCCGCGAAATGGTGGCCCTGGCGCCGGTTCATAATCCACCAAGCCTGACCGGCATCGAAATCTTTCAAGAACTCTTGCCCACTGTGCCACAAACGGCCAGTTATGAAACGGGTTTTCATCACACCGTTGCTCCCGAAGCCTATACCTATGGCTTGCCTTATGAGTGGCAACAAGAACTGGGCGTGCGGCGCTATGGTTTTCATTCGTGCAGCCATCGCTATGTCTCCTCGCGTTGCGCGGAACTGATGGGCACGCCGGGCAGAGGCAAAATCATCTTATGTCATTTGGGCAGCGGCACTTCGGTTGCCTGTGTGCAAGATGGCAAAAGCCAAAACATCGCTTCAGGCTTAACTCCGCAAAGCGGTTCCATGATGTCCACACGCCCCGGCGACTATGATGCCGGTGCGGTCAATTACGTTTCGCAACGCCTGGGCCTATCGCCACAGGAATATAACCGCATTGAAATCAAAGAATCGGGACTGAAAGGTATCAGTGGCATCGCATCCGGCGATATGCGCGACATCGAAGAAGCGATGAACGCAGGCAACGAAAGAGCGAAGTTGGCTTTTGACGTGTTCTGCCACAAAATCCGCCATTACATCGGCGCTTATTTCGTGCAAATGAACGGCGTGGACGCCATAACCTTCACCGGCGGCATTGGCGAAAATTCCGACAGTGTGCGCGCCGCCGTCTGCCGCGATTTAGAATGTATAGGCGCTCAATTGGACAAAGCGAAAAATGCCTCTGGCCCAGCAGAACGCTCCATTCACGCAGAGAATTCGCGCGTGCAAATCTGGGTCATTCCCACCGACGAAGAGATCATCGTCGCGCGTGATGCCGCGCGGTTGACCTAAGTTGTCTAAGATGAAATTTCATTTTCTTAAGGGGTTTGTCTTTTGTGGCTCCAAATTGTAGGTAGTGTTAGCTCCGCTCCTGCATTGGCATCTAAAAGTTGATAGGCAGTAACAGAATCGGTCACAAGTGAGCTTACATAACCGCCTTTCAGAGCGGCGAAAATAGCGGCGACCCTGTTTTCATCGCCTCCAGCTACCGCTACAACTTCCAAACTCTTGTCTTTAACTCTAGTTTTAATTGTTTGTAAATCTATACCAATTGTTTGCCAGGGTGCCTGGATTTCATTGCCATGAACATCTAAAAGCCAGGAACATATCTCTGCCGCGGGCAGTCTGGAGAGTTTCTCCTGGTTGCTAAGAAAAAGTTCCATTTCCTGGTCATTAGCGAAGTTGTAATTGATGAATGTTTCACGTTTTTTAGAATCAAAGGCGCCAATGCCAGTGATTAGAATGGTTGATTCTTCGCGGATGCTTTGAAAGGTCGCTTGTAAACTCGGTATTTTGTCGAAATTTACGAAATGTTTCTTCCATGTTGATGAAACCACCCCAGGCGTGGGCAAAATATAAAAATTACCGCGCGTTATACCCATCAGTTCTAGTGCGTTGCTGAACGCAGACGATGGATAATACTTCTCACCCACGAATCCAGACATCGGGAAAATATCTAAGTCTTCCAAAAGTTGCGTATGGATTCGGTTAATCGTCGCACGAACCAGCCGGCCAGAGCCTACCACGACTTTGCTTTTATTTGTCAATTTGCGTGATATGCACTTACCTGCCTGGTTCGCCAGGTCTGAGCGCACAGCTTCGGTGCCTTCACTTTTTTGTAAGTCAATTTGCGCTTCCGATAAACCCTCTAATGTTTTTTGTGAACGCGCAAAACCTAAGACCACAATTGCTTCGCGTAAACCGAATTCTTCTTTAAGATCTCGTTCAAGGTCTCGCAAGTATCGGGTGCCTTTTGGCAAGTCCACCACTACGCGAGCGATATTGCGTTTACGCGCTTCTTCGAGAATAC
>DASWNL010000749.1:0-9839 GCA_036399215.1 Abditibacteriaceae bacterium | reverse complement strand
GGCGTTTATGGCCCGCGCGCCATCAAAAAACAGTTGTGGCGCTGGGGGTTCTGCCTCTCTTGTTTCCGCCGATTAGCCTTGGCATTGCGTTGATTGGTTTTTATAACCGCGAAGCGTTTGCCCTGGTTTATGGCGGATTAGCACCCACTGGCTATGTGTTGTGGGATTGGCTGACAGCTAACTTCGCGCGTTACGGCATGATGCTCCTTGGCTACGCCGCTCGTTTTCTGCCGTTGGCGCTGTGGATTTTATGGGAATCCTCGCGCCGTGTGGATGATAACTTGCTGGAAGCCGCCCAAAACATGGGCGACTCGCCGCGCCGCGCTGCGCGCAAGATTCTATGGCCGCTTTTGCAGCCCGCACTTTACGGCACCATGATCCTGTTGTGGGCCTTATGCGCCGGTGAACTTACAGTTTCTATTTTAGTGAATCAGCCCGGCGGGCAAACTTTGCCTAAACCGATTTTTAATTTAATGCACATTGGCGAAAGCGAGCGGGTCGCCGCGCTCTCCCTCACGCTTTTTGGTCTTGTCTCATTAGCTTTCTCTATTGGGGCCGCTCTGAACTGTTTAAGTAGAAATCGAAGATAATTTCATTTATGGATTGGCAACTTTTCGATGAGCAATGGCGCTTGCGCCACGAAAACGATACTTTGCAGGCGCTAATGGAAATCTTTCGTGACGCGGCACCGGATACTGCCTCAGATGAATTTCACTGGCGTTGGCGCCGCGCGCGGTTGGCCCATTTTTTGGCGATGCAAGCCGATGAAGCCAAGAAAATCAGCGAAGTGGTGCGCCTTTATAGCGAAGGCACGGCACAGGCCAAACGTGCTGTAGAGATTAATAAATTTAGCGTTGAAGGCCACTTTTGGCAGGGCGTCTGTGCGCTGGAAGCGGCGCGGCGCAAAGGCCCATTAGCTTTGGGCGCGGCCTATGGCACGGCCAGCAAAGCCGTCGAGCAGGCTATGAAAATTGATGAAGCCTACCATTTTGCCGGCCCGGTGCGGGTGTGGGCGCGCATCCAGCATTTCAAGCCATTGCTGTTAGGTGGTCATCTTGATCGCGCCCTCGAAAGTTATATTCGTGCCCGCCAGATTGCGCCGCATAATTCGACTACGAACTTGTATTACGCCGAAGCGTTATGGGCAGACCGTCAGCCCAAAGTCGCGCGCGAGATTTGCGAACAACTCATCGCCGCGCCCGATGACCCCGATTGGATATGGGAGCAAGCGCGCGACAGGCGTTTGGCCGCCAAACTGCTGGAAGAAATCAATCGAGCGCGAGATACATAGCATTTAGCAGCGAGCGGTTAGCAATGAGCCTTGAGCGATTGTTACTCTCATAATTTCTGCCTGATTTAACTGCTCTTATCTAAACGCTCACAGCTAAAAGCTAATTATGAAACAAGCCGTTATTACCGGTGTCGGTGCCGTCTCGCCGTTTGGTCTTGGTTGGAAGCGTTGGGTTGAAGGCTTACGTGCCGGACAATCAGGCATTCGCCGTCTGACGCACTTCGATCCGTTGTGTCCGATTTCAGTTTATGGCGTAGAACATCAAGCGCCGGTGCGCGCTCAATCACCGATTGCCTGCCACGTCGCGGGTGAAGTGCCGGATTTCGAGCCGCGCCAGTGGATTGACCCCAAAGATTTGCCGCGCGTGCCGCGCATTGTGCCACTGGCGTTATGCGCGACTTATGAAGCTCTGCAAAGCGCCGGACTGGATGAACTTTCCGAAGCCGAGAAGCGCGATGTGGATGTGATTATCGGTTCGGGCGGCGGCGGTTTTTCTTTTGCCGAAGAACAGTTTGCGCGCTGGTATGGCAACGGTCATGAACCGTTTTCGCCGTATGTGATTTCCTCGGCGATTGCCGGTATGGTCTCTTCGGAAATCTCCATTGCACACGGCTTTCGCGGGCGCTCTCACACCTTATCCAATGGCTGCACCAGTTCGAGCGATGCCTTAGGCAATGCACTCGACCTCATTCGCAACGGACGCGCTCATACCATATTATGCGGTGGCGCCGATGCACCGATTACACCCGGCATCATGGCCGGTTTTTGCTTGATGCGGGCTGTGCCTACCAAATATAACGAGACACCCGAAAAATCATCGCGCCCCTTCGACAAAGACCGCGACGGCTTTGTATTGGGTGAAGGCGCCTGGATGTTCATCATCGAGGAAAAAGAGCGCGCTGTGGCGCGCGGCGCCAAAATCTGGGCCGAAATCAAAGGCTACGGCGCGACCTGCGAAGCCTATCATCGCGTTATGCTCGGTGCTCCTGACGAAGCCGCAAGGGCTATGCAAATGGCCTGCGACGACGCGCAAACTGCGCCCGCGCAGATTGATTATGTGAACCTGCACGGCACGGCGACAGCGTTGAATGACCCCTTGGAAACCGCAGCGGTTAAAATCGCTTTGGGCGAACGCGCGGAAGAGATTCCCATGAGTTCCACCAAGTCGCAAATCGGTCATCCGCAGGGCGCCAGTGGTGCGGCAGGTGTCGCCGCGACTTTAGCCGGAATGCACGAAGAATTCGCACCGCCCACCATCAATTTAGAAAACGCCGATGCCATGTGTGACCTGGATTACGTGCCGAACCAATCGCGCCCGGCGCAAATCGAAACAGCATTATGCAACTGTCTGGGTTTCGGATCGAAGAATTCGGCACTGGTTCTTCAACGCTAAAGAAGGAGAAAAAGCCGTGCCGTGATTACTCATCGCTGCCGTGGATTCGTCGTCCGCCACAGCGCACCTTCGCGGCTCTATTCGTCATTTTTCTCCTGTTTTATATCATGCACTTTTTCTGGCAGCCGGGCCGGGAGTTCAAAGACGGACGTCACGAATTGAAACGCAACGCTTTATGGTTGCAACACGGTTGGATAGGAGCCGATAGCTGGTTTGTCGAGAATAATCGCTTGGCAAAAAAGCCGCTTTTTCGCGATGTGAAAAAAGTGCGAGAGTTCGCCGATTTATTAAACAAGCATCATATTGCCGATGTGTATCCGCACCTTTGTCCGGTGCAAAATGATGGTGCCATCATGCCGGTTGATGACAGGCAAACCGAATTATTTTTGCGTGAATTGAAAGGCGTGCGCGTTTTGCCCTGGATTGGCGCGCCACGCGAAGATTTAGACCCGCAAAATGCCGCGCGGCGCAAGGTCTTTGTGCAATCAGCAGCAGCGCTCTTGAAAAGGCATCCACAGTTTGTGGGAGTGCATCTTAATGTCGAGCCTTGGCCCGATGGCAACCCGGAAATGCTTTTACTGCTTGATGAACTGCGCGCTGCTTTGCCCACTGGAAAAATACTTTCAATCGCCGCGTATCCTCCGCCAACCTGGTGGCAGCCGGTGCCCGAAGTGCATTGGAGCCAATCCTATTTTGAAAAAGTGGCGGCGCGCTGTGGCCAGATGGCGGTGATGATGTATGACACCGGCATTCGCAGCCGTAAAATTTATCAGGCTGTCATGCGCGATTGGACGCGTGATGTGTTGAATTGGACGAAGGGTTTAAAAACGCCGCCCGAAATTCTGCTCGGCGTGCCGGTTTACGATGACGACGAATTGTATCATCGCCCCGGTGTCGAAAATCTCGAAACGGCTTTGCTCGGCATTCACGCCGGACTCGGCGGTTATCCGAAGTTACCTGTTCATTATCAAGGTGCAGCCATTTACAGCGATTGGACAATGGATGGCGGTGAATGGCGATATTGGCGCGAGAACTTCTGTAAACCATGATGCTTCATCTTCCCCAATTCGACTGTCAGAAGTTACTTCATCAAAGGCTCAAGAGCGTTTGTGGTTGTTTTGAAAGATAGCGTGGCAACAGGTGCTATCAGCGGCGTTCTAAGAGAAGATCACTGCTTATGAGAGAACGACATGAAAACGTTTCAGATTGCTGTTGCAATTCTCTGTGTTTTGGCGCCGATGACACAGGCCAAGACCATCAAAATCTGCTTCGAGGCTGAAAGCGCAGCGACGGTTAAACCTCCGCTGCTAAAAGTCGTGCCGGGTATTAACCCGCTTTATTCGGGCAAAGGCTACATAGATATTCCTATGGCGGCGCCGGCGGGTGCCGGGTCGGCGACTTATAAAATCAACGTGGTGGTTGCCGGCAACTATTATCTTTTTGCCCGCACCTTATATGCTCCCACTGCCGGTAATTCGATTTTAGTCTGGGCCAACGGCCAAAAGCGCATATTGGGCGAAGACGGCACCTATGGCGCATGGCATTGGACTTCCAATAAAACGCCGGTTCGTTTGAAAAAAGGCACTAATATCATCGCTCTGGTCAACCGCGAAAGCGGCGTGCGCATTGATCAGTTTTTCCTGACCAACAATAGCCGTTATGAACCCGTCGGTCTGCGGCGTATCACTCACGACGGCACCGGCAAGCCTCTAAACCATAATATTAAGTCTCCAATCCGGCCCGCCGCGCGTTAAGTAAAAAGTAATGCTTCATCTCCCTCAATCGAACCGCGAAGAATTGTTGGATTTGAATCGCGGCTCATTATCCGATGTGCGCCAATCGCTTCAGGATATACGGCGCATTAATGCGTGGTTGGGCGGGTTGAGTTTGACTTGCAAATCGGTCTTCGATTTGTTGGAAAAGCGCGGCGTGCAAAGCGCGACGGTTTTGGATGTTGGGACGGGTTCAGCGGATATTCCACAGCGCCTGGTAGAGCAGGGCAGAAGGCGCGGCTATGATTTGAAAGTTATTGCTTTAGACCTTAGCGAACGGCATCTGCAAATTGCTCGCGAATATGTGGATGGCATGAAAGAGATTGAGTTAATGCGCGGCGATGCCTTCGCTTTGCCGTTGGAAGATAAAAGTGTGGACATGGTGGTTTCGTCGTTGTTTTTACACCATTTTCGGGCGCCGCAAATCGTGGAGATTTTACAGGAATGGGAGCGCGTTTCGCGCTGTGGTTGGATGGCGAATGACCTTGTGCGCCATCCTCTGGCCTTAGCGTTTTTTCGCGCGACGGGGCCGATTTTTGCGCGCAGTTATCTGACACGTCATGATGGCGCGGCTTCGATTCGGCGCGCATATACGGCAGGCGAGATGCGCGCGATTGTGCAAAAGCAGTTTCCTCAAGCCCAGGTGCGCGGGCATTTCCCCTATCGCCTTTCGGTCATTCGCGAAAAATGAATTCTTTTGATGCAATTGTGATTGGCGGCGGCCTGGCTGGCTCTTGTGCGGCGATTAATCTGGCGAAGCGCGGCCTTTGTGTGGCGCTGCTCGAAGCCGGCAGTTTTCCGCGCCACAAAGTGTGCGGCGAATTCCTTTCGCCCGAAGCACGCCCGGTTTTACGCCGCTTAGGAGTGGAAGAAGAGCTTTTAGAAAAGGGCGCCCGCGAAGTGAGCCTGACGCGCCTGGTTTTAGGTAACGATTTCTTGGAAGTGCCTTTGCCGTCACCGGCTTTGGCTGTTTCGCGCCTGGTTTTAGATGAGGTGTTATGGAATCGCGCGCGCCAAGGTGGCGCTCATTGCCTCGAAAAAACGCGCGTGCGCGGCTGGCAAAAGCAAGATGAATTTTGTGTTCAAACCTCGAAAGGCGAGTTCCACTCTCCTGGCTTGATTGAGGCTTCGGGACGGCGTAACACACACCAGAATAAGGCAAGGTTTCTTGGCCTCAAAACACATTGGCATGGCCTTGACCTGCAAGAAGGCGTGACTGAATTGCATGTTTTTGAGGGCGGCTATTGCGGATTGGTGCGAGTAGAGGGCGGTTTGACTAATGTATGTTTGCTGGTGCGTTATGAGATGTGGCAACGCAGTGGCGGAAAATCGCCGCAGGAGTTCTTTGAACAGATTTTGCAGCAGTGCCCGTTGTTGGCAAGGCGCATAGCAAAGGCTGAATTAGCGCACTCGTGGCTGGCAACAGGCAATGTGCAGTTCGATGCCGCCAATTATGAAAATGCGGGGCTATCAGGCATTTTGCAGTGTGGTGATGCGGCACGTTTTATTCATCCGTTCACGGGTGACGGTATGGCGATGGCCCTGCGCGCCGGCGAATTGGCCGGTGCCACCTTAGCGGCTCGTTTCAATGAGGGTGATGCATCGCTTTTGTTTGCCGGAGCCTGGCGCCGACAATTCAGAGCGCGGCTCAACTGGGCCGGGGCTTTAGCGCCGCTGTTTTTACAACCAACAGCAGCGCGGGTCGCTTTGCAGGCCACAAAAACTTTTCCTGCGCTGGCGCCGTTTTTGGTTACTAAAACGCGCAGTTAAAGCCATTTTGATGGCCGTAATGTTTACGAGGTGGAAGCTATGCGTTCGCGCGGCCTTACTTATTATTCGACTGGCCGCCCCAATATTCTCCGCGTGGGCTTGGGATAAATCTCCTGTCGTCTAAAATTTGTAGAAGAAATGATAAGAAGGTGCCTAAATTTTAGGTGCCTTTTTGTCGTTTTTCGGGATGCGAGGCGTATGATTTGCTTTAGCGCGCACCGGAATTTGTTAGGGATGTGCTAAAGGAGACAAAATGGCTCGATTAGAGGGAGAACGCAAGTCACCACTGCCGGTTGTGATAGGCATAGCTCTGCTGGCTTTAGTAGCAATTGGCGGTTATTACGCTTACCAAAATCGTGGCGCCGATGCGGTTAGCATGGCGCCGGGCGAAGTAAATGTTGTGGACAACACGCCGGGTAATATGGCGACTAACGGCGGTATAGATGCGAACCGCGAAGGAAACACCGTTACCATCGGCAGTGATGCCGACAGTAACGGCAATGAAGAGGCAAACAAAGCAACCAGCCCAAATGAGACCTCCAGTGGCGAGGCATCCGGTAGTGAAACACCCACAAGCGCATCGGCAAGAACCGGGGAAGAGGAATCGGGTGCATCATCTGCCCCAACTTCCGATGCAACTACGGCTGGAACCAGTGCCGCAACTACTGATGAAAAGGCCGGGGAAGGTGTTATCGCTGAGCGCAGTAAGACCATCAAGAACGACAAGGCCAAAACCACCGTAACGTATCAAAAAAAGATACATCAGGATGGCAGCGTTAGTCATTCCAAGGCCACAGGTGCGCCTGGTGCTACGCCTGCTGCGCAATAAGAATAGGCAGACCAAAGCTGGCAAATAAAAAGATAGAGGGAAACAATTATGAGCATGAGAAAAGGACACAGCCTGTTGGGCTTGGCGGTTATCAACCACAGTGGTGGTGAGCACCTGGGCAAAGTGCTGGATTTAGTTTTCGATCACGGCGCCGATGAGTGCGTAGCTCTGGTCATTCGTGAGCGTGAGCTATTCGGATTCATGCCGGCGCAAGTGGTGCCGTGGAATCAAATTATTACCATCGGGCCGGACGCGGTTATGGTGCAGAGTGGCAAGTCGGTGATTGCGGCGAAGGATGATGCGCGTATCCGGCGAATTATGGATAGCGACCACCATCTGATCGGCACGCGCATTTATACGGATGATGGGCGCTACTTAGGCACCTTTGGCGATGTGTATATGGACTCAAGCAGTGGGCGCGTCTTAGGTTACGAAGTGTCAGGCGGCTTTGTTTCAGATACCATGAGCGGCAAGCGCTTCCTTCCGGCAGAAGTTGGCCCGGACATCGGCAAAGATACGGTCATCGTGCCTTCGCACGCGGCTGACCTGTTAGAGCAGCAAGCCGAAACCGAGCCGGGTGGAATTAAAGGCGCGGCCAAAACAGCCGGCGAAAAGATGGGCGAAAATTATGACAGCGCCAAAGCCAAACTTAGTGAAAGCTACGCCGGCATTGCCAATGCTTCGGTGGAAAAGCAACAAGAGTTCGTAGTTGGCAAAACCGCCGGACGCGATGTGGTGCTGCCGGCAAATGCATCGCCCCTTGGCGCTTCACCTGCTGAACTTTCAGAGAGCAGTGAAACAGTAGCTTTGGAAGGCGATGTTACTGTGCTTGAGCCAACGGGCACAACAGTTAGTGCAAGTGCCGGCGATGCCGCTCTGGATGCGACATTTGCAACTCCGGCTGCGGAAAGTTCGGTTGCTTCTATAACGGTAACACCGGTAGCCTCAGCACCGGCAGGCGGTGGTAAATTCGTGCGTCAGGGCCAGATCATAACTCATGAACACGCGCTGCGTGCTACAGAGCTTGGCGTTTTAAAGGAGTTGGTGGCTTCGGCCTTAGCCGGTTTGGCTGCGCAGGGCTACGATACAGCCCGCGAACACACTGGCGGTGTTGCAGGTAAGGCGGGAGATGCTGCTGGAGGCATTCAGGAGCGCGCTGAAGAAGCCGCTATCGGCAAGCCGGCAGCGCGCGAAGTAATGCTATCTAATGGCGAAGTATTAGTGGCACCGGGACAGCTTATTACCCAGGCCACAATGGAAGAAGCCCGCCGACATGGCAAAGAAAAAGAAGTGATCGCTTCGGCTGGTTTGGGTGCGGCTTCCGAAAGCGTGCAGAGCGGCACTCAAGCCGTTAAGCAGGGCGCCGGCAATTTATGGGACACCATCAAAGAGAAAACGGCTGAGTTAACCGGCGCCGCTCATGAAAAGAAGGCCGAACTGGATGCTTCGGCCCTGCAAAAGCGCATCAATGGTGCCGTAGGCCGTCCGGTTAATCGCGTCGTTCTGGCGCCAGATGACACGGTTATTCTCAACACCGGCGACATTATCACGCATAAAGCGATCAACACGGCGCAAGAGCAGGGCGTGCTGGAAATGGTGCTGGATTCGGTTTACGATGCGGCCCCTGATATTACACCGGAAATGCAGCGCGTTGAAGGCAAGGGTGAAGCGGCATTGGAAAATCAGGCCGAACCCAGCGGCGGCCCGATTACGGCAACGGTTACGCCTGGCGAGGCGGCGCAAGATGAACCAGAACAGGGCGCTTTGCCGACTTATGACGGCAAGCCTCCGCTTGCCGGCTAAAAGTTTCATTACAGGCCATTTCAAAAGTCATGAAAGGTCAGCGAAGTATCATGTATGGATTCCACCTGCCCGCAAGCGGGCGCCCGGCGCGGGAATGACGGACTCCTCATTATCGTTTGTGTCATTCCCGCGCAGGCGGGAATCCATCACCTACCCAATAGGCCGCCTCAAGATACCAAATGCCCACTTTGAAATAACTTCAAATGGTGAGAAGCAGAAACGGGACGAAGCTTTTGTTAAGCTTTGTCCCGTTTTGCCGGATGGGAGAAAGGATGTTTTTATGCACTTCAAGTTTTCCTGGTTGCTGGTTCGGCAAGCGTTCATCACGCTTTTAGTGGTAGGCATTTCGTTGCCGCCTCTTTATGCATTACACGGATATTTCGGATGGAACAGCCCGCCATTGTGGGGTTTGGTATTATTAGGCGGCACGTTGCTGTTAGCTTTTGCTGGTGCAGCTTTTATCGGAATATTAATAGGCCAGAGTAACAGCGTGTTGCGTGGTCACCGAGGCAAAAAAATAGCGGTTGCTGCTATAGCGAGTTTGCTCTGGGGCGCTATTTTAATCAGTGCCGCTGTGCCTTTTTACACTTCAATTGTTCTCGATCAACTTTCTCACAGCGGCACCTCATTAATCTGGAACGAACGCGAAAAGCTATGGACGCGTGGGCATCAAACCTGGCAGCAGTGGCGCGCCGGAAAGGGTGAAGCAGCAGCCGAAGAAGCGGCGCGAAAAACAGCGCATGAGGCTCTGGAAAAATCGAAAACTTTGGCTCAGGATGGCTTAGCCACGCTACCGGCGCTTAGTATTCTGTTGTGGGCGATAATCGGCACTCCTTTGATTGGTGCCTGGGAGTGCCGCCGCGCCACGCGATTCTCCGCACGTTTTTAAATGGGTTTTACTTAGCAGTTTCGTCTTCTTGCACTTCCTGATGTTCGTGCTCGGTATGGAACATTTCATGGCGCGCCTTATCCTGAGCGGCG
>DASWNL010000748.1:0-10012 GCA_036399215.1 Abditibacteriaceae bacterium | reverse complement strand
AAATAATAAGCGGCGTGGCGTTTTTGACTGTCGTATTTTTCGGCGGCGCTGAGTTGGGCATCGCAAAACTGGCGGATGAGGTCGTGCAGGCGGAAACGGCCCACGTTTTCGTTGTATTCCAGCAAACTGGCGTTGAGTAATTCTTCCAGCGCGAGGCGCGTGGCTTCTTCGTCGCTTTCCCACAACGCGGCGGCGGCTTGCAGCGTGAAACTGGCGGGAAAGACGGCCAGTTGCATCCAGCGGCGGCGTAAATCGGCATCGAGCAGTTCGGCACTGACCTGAAAAGCGGCGTTCACCTTGTCCAACCTTTCCTGTTTTTGGCGCAGCCGCTCGACCAACTGCGCGGGCGGCAAAAGGCGACTGCCATTGGCGGCCCCGGCGAAAACTTCCAGAGCCAGGGGCAAATGCCCAAGCAAAGCGGCGGCTTCGTGGGCGTGTTCGTTCAAGCGCGGCGCCAAACGGCCCAGCAAAGCCTCCGATTCGTGCGGCTCCAGGCAATCGAGATTGCGCGCCACCAGGCCGGGCAAAGAAAACTGGGTGCGCGATGTGACAAGCAGCAAGCAATCGGCAGGCGGCACTAAGGGCCGCACCTGCTCGGCCCCGGCGGCGTTGTCCAGCAAAAGCAGCACGCGCCCGGCCTGGTTCAGCACCGCATGATAATCTCTTTGCAAGGCTTCCAAATCGTCCGACAATTGCGCGGTGGGATGGAAAAGGTGAATGATCTCCTGCATCGCTTGTTGCGGCGTCATCGGCGCGCGACGCTCCGGGTCGGCGCCGCGCAGGTTGAGAACCAGTTGCGCGTCCGGGTAATGCTTTTCCAGGCGATGGGCCAGCATCGTCGCCAGCGCTGTTTTGCCGACGCCACCCATGCCCTGCAAACCGGCGTGCCGCGCTGAAATCGTTGCCCCGGCGGCCTTATGGCTTAGCAGCGCTGCTTCTAAATCATCCAGGTCAGCATCGCGCCCGGTGAACTCCGCCACCGGCGGCGGCAACTGATGCAGCGAAACCAAAGGACGCGGCGCACTTAAAGCCTGCTCCAGATTAACAAGCGTCTTTTTCTGTTCATCCAACTTCTCGTTGGCCGCTTGCGCTAACTCTTTGTTCTCCTCGCCTAACTCTTTGTTCTCCTCGCCTAACTCTTTATTTTCCTCACCGAGTTTTTTCGTTGCTTCGCCTAATCGCCTGATGTCTTCTAATTTAAGCAGGGTGGCTTTATGAGCTGCGATGGGGTCACGGGCGGTGCGGTTAAATAAGTGGCGTGGCAAATTCTGCCAGATGCTTTCGGCAGCGGCCTGACGCAATGCAGGTTCTGCCTCAACAAAGGCGCCACAAATACAAAGGAAATCCGTCCACGCTTCTACAACGGCGGCCCGGCTGGCTTCTCTGTCACGCAAAAAGTCGCCCAACAAAACTTCAGGGTCTTTGGCTCGCAGCGATGCGGCATGTTGATTTGAGTTATCGAAGCTCGGCCAAATCTCAGTGGCAGTTTTTGCCAACTTTTTAGCTTGGCGTCGCCATCGAAAGCGCTCGCGCCAGTTCGCCCCATCGGGTGGCGGCACACTGGCAATGCAATCGCGCAGAGCCAAACGTTGCACGCGTAATAAGTCGTGATTCTGCCATATCTCTTTTTCACTTGAGGAACCGTTACGGATTTCGTGGAGGCAATTTCCTAAAACACCGGCGCTCAGGTTATCAACGACATTAAATACAACGCCGTAACAATCGGCGTCATCCTCCGACGATGGTTTTCCACCCTGTTGGATTTTTACCAGTGTGCGAACAGTAACTACCAAAGTAGAAAGCAGAAGAGTTATGGGGTCTGGCATTTAAATAAGCAATCCAGATTATACACGGCTAAAGAATACAAACTTTATTTTGAATTAAACAAGCGCACAACGCATCACACGCGCAAGGAAAAACGATTCTCTCTTGAGCTTCCCTCGCGCATTTTGGGCTACGCCAGAATATCTTTAACAACGTGGCCGAATACATCGGTTAAGCGAAAATCGCGGCCCTGGAAGCGGAAGTTTAAGCGTTCGTGGTCGAAGCCTAAAAGATGCATGATGGTGGCTTGCAGATCGTGAACGTGAACGGGGTTTTCGGCTACGGAAAAGCCGAGTTCATCGGTTTGTCCGTAAGAGAAACCCTGTTTGATGCCACCACCGGCTAACATTAGCGAATAGGCATCGGGAAAGTGATCGCGTCCTAAAACTTGTCCGCCGGCTGTGCGGCCTTCGCGGAAGGGAGTGCGGCCAAATTCGCCGCCCCAAACGATCAACGTATCATCTAACAGGCCGCGTTGTTTGAGGTCTTTTAAAAGTGCCGCGACGGGTTTATCGGTGCGCTGCATCTTCTTGGTTAAACCATCACGAATGTCTTCTTGTGGGCCGGTGCCATGAAAGTCCCAGCCCCAGTCGAAAAGATGCACAAAGCGCACGCCCTGCTCGACTAAGCGCCGCGCTAAAAGGCAGTTGTTGGCAAAGCTCGATTCGCCCGGCTGCGCGCCATAGGCTTCCAGAGTGGCAGGGGTTTCGCGGGCGATGTCCATCACTTCGGGCACGCTGGTTTGCATCCTGAAAGCTAACTCATATTGCGCGATGCGTGTAGCGGTTTCGGGATGGCCCATCTCTTTGGCCTGTTCTTCGTTTAAGTCGCGCAGAGCATCCAATGTTTTGCGGCGCATATCGCGGTTCATACCGGCCGGGTCAGAAACATAAAGAACCGGGTCGCCTTTGGAGCGGCACTGCACACCTTGAAACACCGACGGCAAAAAGCCGCTGCCCCAGGCGCTTTGCCCGGCGCTGGGCTGCACGCCGCTGGAAATGAGAACCACAAAACCGGGCAAGTTTTCGTTTTCGCTGCCCAAACCATAAGTGACCCACGAACCCATCGAAGGCCGCCCCTGACGGGCCGAACCGGTAAACAATAACAGTTCAGCAGGCGCGTGGTTGAACTGTTCGGTGTGCATGGATTTGATAACGCACACTTCGTCGGCCAAGCCATGAAAATTCGGCACCGCATCAGACATCCACAGGCCGCTTTGTCCTCGCTTTTCAAAGGTGCGTGGCGTGCCCATCAGTTTCGGCGTGCCACTGGTAAAAGCGAACTTCTTGCCTTTGATAAATTCATCCGGCGCGTTTTCGCCATCGTGTTTGACCAGTTCGGGCTTATAGTCGAAGATGTCCAGATGAGGTGGGCCACCCGACATGTGCAGATAAATCACGCGGTTTATCTTTGGCGCAAAATGCGGCTTGCGCGGCGCCATCGGATTGATGTTTGAGTTAATGTTTTTTTGCGCTTCACCCGCTTTGACGGCTTGCCCGCCTAATACATCCAAAGCCAAGGCGCCAAGGCTCAATTGCCCGGTGCGCTTCAAAAAATGCCGCCGCGTGACGGCCTGTAAATGTTCGAGATGTGGCTGCATAGTTTTCCTTTAACCCCCAACCCCCTTGGTAAGGGGGCTAATCTACAAGTTGGTTAAGTAAGGACAATGCAATACCTGTTTAACCAAAGAAGATTTTAGCCCCCTTACCAAGGGGGTTGGGGGTTCCGCTCTATCGCTTCATCAAAGTTTCATCGAGATTCATAAGCACATTGGAAACATTTGTCCACGCTGCTAAATCGGCGAGATCGGCGCCCTGAGCGGCGGGGCCAATTGGCTCGGTTGCCATCGCCTTGGCTGCGACGGCATCCTTACGATAAGTCGCTAAAGCTTCGTTGTAAAGTTTTTCCAAGCGCTGCGTTTCTCTGTCACCCGGCGGGCGCGACAGGCATACGCGAAAAGCGAACTTCAACTTATCGGATACAGTTCCCGGCTGCGCCGCAATGCGTCGTGCTAAAGACTGCGCGGCTTCGATATAAACCGGGTCGTTGAGCATAACCAGAGCCTGCAACGGCGTGTTAGTGCGGTCACGGCGCAGGGTGCAAACTTCGCGGTTCGGTGCATCGAAAGTTACAAGCGAGGGATAAGGGCTGGTGCGCCGCCACTCGGTATAAAGCGCACGGCGCAGGCGGTCTTCGCCATCGCTGGTTTTCCAGTCGAGGCCACCGCCAAATGCCGCATTAAGGCCCGCGTTGGGCCGCAAGGGTCGCACCGGAGGGCCATACATTTTGCGCGATAATAAACCGCTGATTGCCAACGCCTGGTCGCGGATGGTTTCCGCACTTAATCGCACACGCGGGCCGCGAGAAACCAACAGGTTTTCCGGGTCTCTTTCTAAAAGCTGCGGCGTTACTTTGGAAGATTGACGATAGGCCGAAGACATCACCATCATCTTCAAGAATTTCTTGACGTCCCACTTTTGCTGAATCAGTTCTGTTGCCAGCCAATCCAGCAATTCAGGATGTGTCGGCATTTCGCCCTGCGAACCAAACTCTTCACTGGTGCGCACCAGGCCGATGCCAAATAGCGTTTCCCAGTAGCGGTTAGCCACTACACGCGCGGTTAAGGGATTCTCTCCGGCGACCAACCAGCGCGCAAGAGTCAGGCGGTTGAGCGGCGCTTCTTTTGGCAAAGGCGACCACACAGCAGGCACTGCCGGGTTGACCTCTTCATCCAAAGCCAGATGGCTGCCGCGCAGTTGCACCTGGGTTTTGCGAAGTTTATCGCCGGGCAATTCGCGCATGATCGGCACGGTAACCGGCTGCTGTTCTTTAATCTGCTTTTGCAGTGTTGCCAGGCGTTGCCGTTCGGGTTTCAACTCCGGCGCAATCTGGCGCGCGTAATAAGCCGCGACTTGCGCTTTTTGGGCGGCATCGCGTTTGGCTTCATCTACAGAAAGAACCTGCAAAATCGGCGATGGCGTGCGCAGGTTTTCTTCGGCGCGCGCATCGGCAGTATGCGACAAGCGAAAGCGACCTAACGTATGATTTTCGTGCGGCGACTTTTGCTCAATGACAACACGCAAGCGCGAGCCGGGCGCTACTTCGATTGGCGTTTCAGCTAACAGAGAGAGCCAGTGCGCCTGACCTTGCCCACCGGCAATAGCCCAACCCTGCGTTTGATCTTTTTTGTCGGCGTTGCCGCTTATCACATCCTGCGCATCGAACTCTTTTTGCGTGAAGTCGGCAACGGCGGTTTTGAATTTAACGGCACGGGCGCCGGTTAAGGCAAAAGAGGCTTGTAACTGCGGAGTCGGGTTGTTCTCCTTCGACCATACTTCGCGGCGGTTAGCATCCAGAGCCACTAAGCGAAAACCTTCAAGGCGTTCGGGCACCTCAACGCGATTCCAAACCACAACGTTGTCCAGTGCCACTTCGCTTTTTAAGTCCACTTCCCACCACAGGTCCTTGCCTTCCTGCGTGTGCGAAACAGAGCCTTTGTCATATTCGCCTGCTGTATTGCCATCAATGGCGCGTTTGGCCTCGGCATCTAAATAAGTGCTGCTTTGTCTGGCTTCGCCGCGCGGCGCGATGTTTTCCCCGTTGCTGAAAACTTGCACTTCGGCCAGTTGCAAAAACTGCTTGCCTTTGAGTTCGATGCGCACAAAGCGCGCCTTCGGCCCCTGAGTGCCGTCCGGCGGCAGAAGTGTGGCACCAATGCGCGTAACGACGAAGTTTCCGCCTGCATGGCCCGGCCCTTGACCTGGCAAAGCCGCATCCGGCAAGGCTTCTAAGCGCAGAGCCGCTAACTTGCCGCTAACCGGCGCTTCGATGGTATAAACATCGTCTTTGGCCGCAACCGAAGCGATAACACCATTCTCGTTTTTTAGTGTGCCGGACTGCGCTTTTAAGCTGTCGGGCGCTAATGCTTTCCAATCGAGGTTAACCGGAAATTCGCGCGCCCATTTTTCCGCAGCGGCTACGATTTCCGCGCGCGGTGCGGCGAACTGCTTTTCGATGGTTTCGGCTTCACTTTCCCACGCTTTACGTTGCGCCTTTTGCTCGTCGGTATAAAGCGAAAGCAGTGGCGCCTCGTCGCGTTTATCGGCATCGGCTGATTGGTTGAAAAATGCGAAGAGTTGAAAATACTCTTTTTGCGTGAGCGGATCGTATTTATGAGTGTGACACTGCGCGCAGGCCATCGAAGTGCCCATCCACACACTCATGGTGGTGTTCACGCGGTCAACAACAGCGGCGTTGCGAAACTCTTCGTCATCGGTGCCGCCTTCGCTGTTTGTCATGGTGTTGCGGTGAAAAGCGGTTGCAATGAGTTGCTCTTCCGTGGGGTTTAGCAGCAAATCGCCGGCGATCTGCTCAACCGTAAATTGATCGAAAGGCTTGTTCTCGTTGAAGGCTTTAATCACCCAATCGCGATAAGCCCAGATGGTGCGCGAAGGGTCATCGGCATAACCGGCAGAATCGGCGTAACGCGCCAAATCCAGCCACTGCCGCGCCTGATGTTCGCCGTAAGTTGGCGAAGCAAGCAAGCGGTCAACCACTTTTTCATAGGCATTGGGCGCTTTGTCGCCGATAAAGGCATCTACTTCTTGTGGGGTCGGCGGCAGACCAGTTAAATCCAACGCGACGCGACGGATAAGGGCGGTTTTGTCGGCTTCGGGCTGCGGCGTGAGATTGGCTTTTTCCAGGCGTGCCAGAATGAAATTATCTATCGCATTCTGCGCCCATTGTTTAGCCCCCTTACCAAAGGGGTTGGGGGTCTTGGAAGTCGGCACAGGGGGGCGCTGTGGCTTTTCATACGACCAGTGTTTTTTATATTCGGCGCCTTCGAGAATCCACTGACGAAAGGTTTTAATCTGCTGCGGCGTCAACGATTTATGCAGCGAAATGGGCGGCATGATTTCATCGGGGTCTTTGGAGGCAACACGCTTATAGGCTTCGCTTTCCTCCGGTTTGCCAGGCACGATGGCGCCGCTTTTAATGGCTTCCTCACGCAGATCAAGACGCAACTTCGCCTTGCGCGATGAGCTATCCGGCCCGTGACAGAGAAAGCAAGTGTTGGAGACAATCGGGCGTATGTCGCGATTGAAATCTACTTTGCTCTGAGGCTTAGGTTGCGCCTGCACAGGCAATACAACCCAAAGACCCAACAGCAAAAAGCAAAGAGTGCGTGCTACGTTTTGGAAGGAAGAAAAAAGTTTCATGCCGGATGCTGTTCCATTTTACCTGTTGCGCGGCTTTTCTCAACGCAAAGGCGCGACTCAATGGAAGATTTCCGGCATCATTTGAAGCCTCGGCACGCGGCAGGTTGCATTTATGGCTTTGGTGTGGCAATTTTCTGCTCGAAAGTGCCGTTCCCGCCCAGTTCTTTCACGAACTCCTGCTGCAACCAGTTTTTGGCCGTCTCATCACTCTTCAAATACGCGTCCCAAAAGGCCAGCGTGCTTTGCTGAATCAGAGGATGAAAAGCCTCATCATGCGAGCGGTGGCCGCGCAGTCCGCGCCGTCCAGAAAAAACCATGTGATCGCCGTCTTTGAAAATGGTGAGGTAACTGTCGGCGCCTTTGATATTATCGAAAGGCACGCGGCGGTCTTTAGCGGTGCTGCCCGGCCTATCAATCGGCGATTCGTCTTTGGTGCCGGTCAGGTGATAAATCGGGATTATGATGGCGCCAAAAAGTGCTTCATAATTTTGCGAAGCCGGAGGCGGCGCGCTCATGGCGACTGCACATTTAATGCGCTTATCAGCGAAAGAATCAATAACCGGCATCTTCAAACCGGAAGCCAAAAGCGTGGTGTGAGCGCCGAAGGAATGACCGGCTATGCCGACGTTTTGCAAATCCAGTTGATTGCGCAAAGGAAAAGCGGCATCTCCCTTTAGCTTTTCCAATTGGTCGAGTGCAAAAGTCACATCGTGGGCGCGGTCTATGGCATTTTTGGCATTGGCGGCGCCGCGCATGGCTTGCATTCCGCCACCTCGCCAGACTGCATCATCGCTGCCCGCGTGTTGTAAATGCACGGCAACATAGCCGTGCGCCGCCCAATAGCTGCCGAGATATTCGTAGGTTTCGCGCGTGCCACCTAAACCATGCGAAAAAACGATGATCGGAAAGGGGCCGCCGGTTTTCGGATAGTAAATCTTGACCGGCACTGTGCGATTGCGTTTATCATCGCGCCATTCGCCGCGCCATGTTTCAACTTCTTGCGGCGGAGTAGCATAAGGCGCGGCCCAAGCTGCTAATGGAAGGGCCGCAGCAACAACTAAGAAATGGCGTCGCGTGATTTTCATGCTCTTTCAGACAAAGCAAAAACCGCCCGTTGCTTGCAACGCAGGCGGCTTTTACAAATTCTAACGAACGCTAACCATTGGTTTACGGATGCTCTGGTGTTCGTCGGTCTGGGATAGGCGCTGAAAAATCTTTCAGATTAACCTCATAAGCCCAACGTGTGCCTTTATAAGTGCCCTGGAGTTGCGGATCTTTATAATCATCATATTCGTGTAGGGTAAAGCGCGAGTGACCAATGCACTCACGCGCAGAAGAAAACGAATAAATGATAGTGCTGTCTTTGGTTTCCCCGGCGACATTGGTGGTTGCTAAAAGAGCGCCGGCGCGGTTGCGAACTTCCAGAGGCGCCTTGCGGGCGATAATTAAATTTGAATCGGGAGTGAACCCCGGCGCCCTGTTCAGATAACGCGTAAAGGTGAAGCCTATGGTGCCATCGGCGAGTTGCGAAGTTTGCACCGTGATGCCCGCTTCTTTTGTCCACTCCGGCGTCACTTTTTGCAGCATGACCTCGTTATCGGCCCTGGCGCTTGCTAAAACCATCAAAACAGAGACAAGGAAACAAAAGGTTTTCATAACGTTTCTCCCCTTTCACATTTCGGCGCTGCTACTCATTGATTATGAGCAACACTTTTCTTTGAACAGTTCAATGCCTCCTGGTTTTAAAGGGTTCAGGGATGTTCCGGCGGCTTGCGCTTGAAGAGCGGCGCTGCAAAATCGGGCAGATTGAATTCATAGATCGTGCCGCCGCCTAATAACAGCCGCTCAGGGTCTTTATGAGCCATGTATTCCGAAAGAGAAAAGCGCGTGTTGGCTATCGCTTCCCGCGAAAGAGCAAACCAGTAAACAACGGTGTCTTTCTTAGCTTCGCCGGCCACGATAGTAGAAAGCACAGTGCCGGCGGGATTACGAAGTTCCAGATGCGCCGACCACCGCGATGTCAGTTCGGAATCAGCCGGAAACTTCCGTTCCTTGTCGAGATAACGCGTGACCGTAAAGCCGATGCTGCCATCCTCGCGCTTGGCAGCTTCCATCGTAATGCCCGATTCCTTGGTCGAATCGGGCGTGACTTTATCCATCCGTGTCAGGGCAGAAGCAGGTTGTAAGAGAAACGGCAGCAATACGGCAGCGAGAGCGAAACGAATTTTCATGGCAAATCTCCTTGTGCGGCTTAGTTTAGTCAGAGACCGGGCGGTTTTTGGATATGTTCCCGCTCTACTCGGCGAACAAAGAACCCCCAACCCCCTTGGTAAGGGGCTATGCTATCGGTTGGTTGAACAAGGTCAGCGTAATACCAGTTCAGAAGCGTTCTATTTTAGCCTCCTTACCAAGGGGGTTGGGGGTTCTGCTGCCCCCTCACAAAGGGCGGGTGCCCTCTGGGCGGCAGGGGTTATTTATTCGCCAACTCTTGTGATCTAAGAGCGATATTTTCTACAACAGCATTTATCTGTTCGTAAATTTGTTGGTTAGTAAAGCGGAGAAAGCGAATGTCGTAGCTTTCGATGAACGCCTGACGATTGGCATCGTAAATTTCGGCTTCGCTTCCCTCGTGCGAGGCACCATCTATTTCGATAGCCAGTTTGAGTTGTGGACAATAAAAATCCACAATATAAGGCCCGATTGAATATTGTTGCCTAAACTTCCAGCCACCTACTTGTCCGGCGCGTAACCGTTGCCATAATATCACTTCGGCTTTTGTCCGCTTTCGCCGCAAAGCCTGGCGCTTCTCTTTTTGTTCAATGCGGTTATAAATCTTGGTCATTTGAAGGCAGAACCCCTCCTGCCCAGAACCCCCAACCCCCCTGGTAAGGGGGCTAAAGTAGAGCGCTTTTGAACAAGGATAACGCTGTCCTTATTCAACCAAGTCAGATTATAGCCCCCTTACCAAG
>DASWNL010000747.1:0-6076 GCA_036399215.1 Abditibacteriaceae bacterium | reverse complement strand
AAAGTCACACGAGAGGGACGCTTGGCTTCGTGTTCATACCACAACTTAACCGAACGCGGCACTTGTGAGCCACCGTAGCCGAGGAAAGGCGCTTGAGTGCTGGCTACAACATAGGTTCCCGCTTGATGATGCTTTAAGGTTGTAAATTGTTTGTCCTGCCAGGTGATATGCAACGGCTTTTCACTGGCAAAATCGTGACTGGCATCGCCCATTTCGTCCGTCACAAATACACCGCTGAAAAGGTAGCCAACCATGCTATGCCGCCGTTCAGGCGGAGCCTTTACATAAAGCGACCAGTAATATTTGTCCCAGCCGTTTTGCTGAACGGAATCATCCCACCAACGGCCTTGAAAACCGAGGTTAGCATTAGCAACCTCGTCGCTTGCCTCGCCCCAACCACGCCGTCCCCATTTCGGCTTGCCGCAAAGTTTGATTTGATAAGCGAAGTTTGGCTTCAAGCCGCGCGCTTCTATATGCCCGCGAAAGACACCACCACTTTGCTCATAATCGTAAGACAAAACGACCTGCGCCGCCTGATAGGAAAACTCCTGGGGCGTGCCTATTTTATTGATGAAATCATGAAAGCGGCGGTCATCAATATCGAGCCAACGAGGCAGAGCCTTTGTCCACGGGTCTTGATACGGGATTAGGGGTAGCGTGCGTTTACTACTTTTTGGCTTTTCCTGCGCCGCCCCCAAAAGCAGCACGGTTCCAATCAAGCAGAGACTTGCAATTTGAATTGATAACAGCCGGGGCATGGTTACGGCACGCGCCATAATTGAATCGACTTATCCTCGCCCGCAACGGCTAACATTCGGCCATCAGATGAAAAAGCCAAGCCATTTTGTGGCGCGGCTTGAATAATTTTCATAATCTTACCGGTTCGCACGTCCCATAAATAAACCGCCGAGTGTTTGCCGGTGCGCACGCTCCCCCCAGCCACAACGCGGAAATCAGATGTAAAAGTAAGTGTGCTGACAGCGATGCCTGAAGAATAACCGGGAATTGTGTTGCGCACGAATTTGCCGGTTTCGCCATCCCACAATTTTACGGCGGGACGGCGAAAATCAGCGCCGGAAGCCAGGATGCGGCCATTGGCTAACAGTTGAGCCGATTCAGGCATTAAGCCGTCTATTGTCATCTCTTGTTTTAGTTCGCCTTTACCGGCGATGTCCCAGAATTTCAGTTCACCATTCTTGCGGCCCCAGCCCTGCCCGCCTACGCTGATTAAGGTGCTAAGGTCTTTGGAAAAAGCTACGGCACGAACTGGATAAACGTGTTGTGATAAGGTGCCCAGCAATTGACCGTTGGCTGTGTTCCACAATTTGATGTTCTTATCCAAACTTCCGGTTGCCAGAGCGCGGCTATCGGGCGTAAAAACCAGAGAAGTAACGGCCCCTTGGTGCCCGGCAATGGTGCGAATCCATTGGCCGTTTTCCATGTTCCATAACTTAACCGTGCTATCGGCACCGGCAGTGGCGAGAACTTTTCCATCGGGTGAAAATACCAGCAAACGCACCCACTTTTGCATAGCAGGTGGGGCGGGCCGTTTCTGACCCAGTAAATCATCTTCGGGATTTGCCTTGGGCGCCTCCGGCAAGAGTTGTGGCTCGGTGATAATGGTCAACAACAAATCGCCGGAATCGTTCCACAGATAAACTTTGCCATCGCCACCACCGGCGATAGTTTTTCCATCGGGAGAAATGGCTACTGATTTAATCGGCGCCTCAGCCGGAATGCGCCGCCATTCAGCTAAGGCCGCGTAATCCCAACCGGGTGCTGTAATCTCTTCATTTGCGCCCTTTTGTAAAGGGGCAAGCGGAGGAAGTGGCACGGCGGCGGTTGGTTTAGTTGAAGTTTGGCCGGAAGAAGGTGCAACGGGAGGCTCATCGGCTAAGGCGGAAAATGGTAAGGCAGATGCTAAAAACAGGAGCGCAGGCAGGCTCAGTTTCATGGGTGTGATGTCTCCTTCGATGGGTTCAATGTATGTTGCAAAGTCTGCTGCAACGTTGGCTTCAATTATGGCCCAGTATAATGATTATGACTTCTCCTTTGCCTTTCTGTTGTGCGGAGCTTTTAGTTAAGAGCGCTTCAAAGCAAGCGCACAGCGAGATGTGTAGCATAAAGCCGGTAGCCCAGGGTTTGAGCTACGGCGATAGCGGGCTTGTTGGTCAACAGAGTTTGATAAAGCATAAGCAAGTCGTGGTTTACGCCATGTTCGAGTGCCTTGCTCAAGACCGCCTTGCCATAGCCGCGTCCGCGAAACTCAGGGTGCGTTATTAAACCGGGAAAGGCAGCTACTTCGCTTTCGATGCGATAGGTTGCCACTGCCACTAAACACTCGTTTTCAAAACATCCGAAGAGAGGATGCCGCTCCATTTCAATGTCCGCATGCTCCCATTCGTCTTGTTCACAAGCGGCACGCAAATCGGCAAGTGCTTTTTCGTCTTGATTAGTAAGGAGGCGCGCATCAGATGATACAGATTGAAAGTCTGTCTCAAGTAGAAATCCTTGAAATGCAGGGCCGATAACTTTATCAACTTTGCCGCCCAGTGATGCAATGAACTCCTTATCGTCTAAATAAATGGGATGATTATTGAGTTTCGCTTGCAACACTGCGCTCAATTCAGAAACCAACAACGGGGGCGCCGAAACGATTAGCTGCGAACCCCGGCGAAATAACCAGACGCCGCAATAACCTTGCAATCCTACATGCGGCACAACTTTAGGTTCAGGCGATAAAAAATCGGGCACATCCAACCCGAAAAATGCCGCCCAAAACTCCTCGACTGTTTTCATAATTGCTTATCGTTTCCCAAACCAAAATGATTTAGAGGCGACGCACGCCAGCCCTTAGCATAAAATAGACAGGGGCGGATACCAATGCATAATACTCATTCAAATCTCAGTAAAGCCACACGCCACTGGCTGATTTTCGATGGCGAGTGCGGCATGTGCCGTCGCTGCGCACACTGGGTCATTCGTCATGATGGCAAAGGACAGTTTATCGCCGCGCCCCTTCAGAACACGCCTTCGCCGCCCATGACGCCGCAGTTAAAAGTTGCCTGCGAAGGTGCGGTTCATGTCATAACTCGCGACAATCAAATCTATCGTGGCGGCGCGGCGGTGCTGTTTTTATTTCGCCAAATAATGCCGTTGCCCTGGGGATTTATCCCGCGCGTTTTAAGTGGTGCACCTTGGATTTGGCCCATTGAAATCGTTTATCAAATTGTAGCGCGCAATCGCCCCTTTTTTGCTGGTTTCATCCTGCCCAACGAACCGAAAGCGCCTCTGGAGCCGACAACTCATGAATGTCCCTGAAAAGGTTGTCATGCGCCCGGCCTGGCATCACTTGCTGTTTCTGCATTGGGAAGTTGACGCTGCCCTTTTAAAAAGCAAACTCCCGTCAGGTCTCGAACTCGATACTTTCGAGAATCGCGCTTATCTTGGTTTGGTGCCATTCACTATGACAGGGGTGCGCCCGCGCGGCCTGCCGCATCTACCGCCTTTACGGCGTTTGCATGAAGACTTTCACGAAACCAATCTGCGCACTTATGTGAGGCATCCAAAGTTTGGCCCCGGCGTTTGGTTCTTCTCGCTTGATGCAGCCAGCGCGCCTGCCGTTGTGGTGGCACGCCATTGGTTCAAGCTGCCCTACTTTTATGCCCGCATGAATTTACAGATTCGGCACACAAATGGTCAGCGGGTTTTACGTTACGCTTCTCAGCGCCAGTGGCCGCAGCCCACACCGGCTCATTGCGAAGTTGAAGCTGTAATTGCAGAAGAAACTTGCACCGCAACGCCCGGCACATTGGAACACTTTTTAGTCGAGCGTTATTTGCTTTATTCTTATTCTCGCGGCGGGCTTTTCGCCGGGCGCGTGCAACATAAGCCCTATCTGCTTCAACCGGCTCAGGTGATTTCGTTAGATGAAACCATCACTTTGGCTCCCGGTTTTACACTCTCCCAAGAGCCGCCTTTGGCGCATTATGCGCGGCGCGTGCAAGTCAATATATTCGGTTTGCGGAAAGTGAACTAAACGGCAGCGGTTTGCATTTTGCAAGCGGGGCCGTTATGCCCGAAGGCCCTGAAGTGCGGCGCCATGCCGTCGCGTTAGACCAAGCTCTGGCTGGTCGTCCTTTAATACAAATTGCAGCGCGCACCCGCGCCGCCAAGCAGTGGTTGCTCGATCATCCCAATGAACTTTTAGGCCGACGCGTCCTTCAAGTGCGGGCGCATGGCAAAAATTTATACGGCCTAATTGAAGGTGATTACTTTTTCTATTCACACCTGATGATGTGGGGACGCTGGCAGGTCATGTCATCAGTTGAACTGGGTGTTCCAGATCGTCGCGAACGGGCGCGCTTAGTCAATGAAGAATATGCTTGCGTGTTATATTCGGCACCGGTTTTTGAAATTGGCCAGGGCCAGCCCTATGAAGCCAACGAATACCTGCGCTCACTTGGCCCCGATATTTTGCCCTATGAAGGCGCATTCGATGCCCTTGAGTTTCTGCGGCGCCTGATGTTGCCGGAGAACCGTGAGCGAGATATTGGCGTGGTGCTGCTCGACCAACGAATCGCCGCCGGCATCGGTAACTATCTGCGTGCTGAAATTCTCTTTCTTTGCCGTCTTAACCCATTCCGCCCTTCCGGCACTTTAAATGAAGCCGAATTGAATTGCCTTGTCACTTCGATTGCTTCCATAGCAAAGCAGGCTTATGAAGAGCGCGGCGTAACCATAAGTGAGGAGTGGCGCGAACGCACGCTGCTTGATGAGACACTGGTTTATCCCGGCACGCGATTGAGAGAAGCAGCGGCTCGTCACGCGGTTTTTCGACGCACCAATTTGCCCTGCCTTGTTTGCGGCGAGCCGATTCGTCAGTTGCGGCAGGTGACTTATGTGGCCGGTGATGACGAAGACGGCAGCTTACAAAAAGCCGAAGAAAAATCGCGCATTATTTACTTTTGTCCCCAATGCCAGAACGTGCCGCTTGCAGCGAAGAAGTCCCGCAAAAAGAAGGTGCCGGCATGAGCGCCGCTTTGTTTTTATCTTTTGCCCAAACTGCTGAAAAGGTCGGCGCCACAACTAAACGCCTGGAAAAAGCGGCCATCTTAGGCGAGTATTTTTCTGGCCTGGAGGATGCCGATTTAACACACGCGGCACGCTATTTTGCCGGTTACATTTTCCCCTTGAACGATCAGCGAGTCATTAACGTGGGCGGCGCGGCGCTGCTTAAAGCGATTCAATCAATAACGCAATCTTCCGAAGATGATTTAAGACGGCGTCTTGTTGAAACCGGCGATGCTGGCGAAGCAGCCTTCAGTTTCTGGCCGCAAAAGGGCGCTTCGTTTTTGACGCTGTCTGATGTTTCAGATGCCCTGCAAGAGTTGTCTCAAACCAAAGGCAGTAAGGCCAAATTGGCACTCGTCGAAGCCTTATTTAAAAAAGCCAATGCGCCTCTTGAAGGTAAGTATCTGGTGAAGCTTTTAGCGGGCGATTTACGCATCGGCCTGAAAGAAGGCGCGGTCGAAGATGCCATTGCGCGACTTTATGAATCAAGTGTGGCTCAAGTGCAGTGGGGCAATATGCTATTGGGCGATATTGGCGAAACGGCCCTTTTATCGCGTCACAAAAACCTGCAAAGCGCGCAGATGCGCTTGTTTCATCCACTCAAGTTTATGCTGGCTACACCGGCGGAAGATTTATCGGATGTAGCGCGCCAGATGCCCGAACAGTTCGCCGTTGAAGACAAGTTCGATGGCATTCGCGCCCAGGCGCACATTGCACCGGATAATGGAAACACGGCCTTACATGGTCAAACAATGAACGGGCGCCGCGTGGCTTTGTTTTCGCGTGCCCTCAATGAAGTCACCGGCTCATTTCCTGATTTGCTTCCTGATTTAGCGGTTCTCTCCAATAGTAAAAACAACGATGCCGGATTGATTTTAGACGGCGAGATATTGCCCATCAGCGGCGATAAGATTCTGCCCTTTCAAGAGTTGCAAAAGAGGCTGGGCCGCAAGACGTTAAGCGAAGAGATTTTAGGAAGCGTGCCGGTGGCTTTTATCGCTTA
>DASWNL010000746.1:0-7529 GCA_036399215.1 Abditibacteriaceae bacterium | reverse complement strand
CAATCCTCGCGGCCTGTTTAAGCACATCAGCAGCCTCTTCAAGACACCCTAACCGTTGCAACACGCCACCAAGAGTGGTGCGCCACTTTACCTCTATCATAGGCTCCAAAGGGAGGCTGTCCTCATGCATAACGCATACAGGATTTAGTGCTTCTAGTGCCTTTGTATATTCACCACATAGTTGCAAGAACTTGGCATGTCTAATTTTAAGATACATAATTAACGTCGCATCTTTACCTCTTTCAGAGGATATGAGAATGCGCCGCATCAAATCAGCTCCTATTCTCCAATAACCGCCACGTTCTAACAAAGGTTGAAAACAATGAACGAACTCGTTATCGATCTCCCCGTGCTTTAACATATACTCTGCCGCAATTAAAGCTTCGTCAAGATCATTCGAAATAAATGCATCTGCCACTGTGGAATCAACCGATAAGGAATTGTCTGTCGAAAACTGCTTAACCCTTTCAATAAAGTAGTGAGCGTGTCGTTCTGCGCTCGATTGCAATAGTTCTCTCTCAACTGAGAGTTCATGGGAAAAGTCGCGCAACAACGGATGCAACACGAAGCGGGTGTCACGCGCGCCATCAGGGCTATCCACCAATGAGAGGCGATGAAGGTAGGCTAAGCGGTCGAGAGCCGTTGCTTCATCGCAACCAGCCGCTGCGGCGGCTGAGGCAACACCAAAGCCATCCGCCGCACAGACTGCGAGGCAGGCAAAAAAATCAACCTCCTCTGGCTGGAGGAAACGCAGGCTAGCCGCAAACGAGACACGAACATCGAGATGGTCATCGCCGCGAATGTGCAAGCGTGAAAGTCGTTCGCGTTCAGACGCGAGCACCCCGGCAAAGCTCTCCAAGGTGCGCCACGGCTCCATCTGGAGGACAGCACCGACAATTTGCAAAGCCAGAGGCAGTGCACCAACTAAATTCACGATCTGGCGAGTTGCATCCAGCTCATCCGTCACACGCTGGCCAATTAACTTCTGGAGTAGTTCTATACCTTTCGTCTCGGCAAGAGGAGGCACATCAATGCGTGCCTGCTGTGGCACATCAAGGAGAACGGGCAGTCCACGATCTCGCGTGGTGACAATAACTGCACAACGCCCACCGGGGTTCAATTGGCGGATGGAAGCATCCTCGGCATTATCAAAGAGGAGCAAAGATGCACGACCTGCAAAGAGCGACTGCATAATGGTTGCGGCATCGCGCTCATCTTCAGGCTCGATTACTTCGCCGATGTTTCGGGCGAATTCGCGCGCAATTGCATCGCTTTGTTTGCCATCAACGCGCACTCCAATCACACCATCTGGAAAGCGGCTGCGGTGTATGGCAGCAAAATGCACTGCCAGAGCCGTTTTGCCGATGCCCCCGGTGCCGCTCAGACCGGCAATGGTGCAAATCCGCTCGCCCCGCTCATCCAGAAGAACCCGTTCAAGCGCTTTTAGCTCGTCTTCGCGGCCTGTGAAGCTTGATGTGTCGTGTTTGGGAACGATGAAGGGAGGGCCGCCATTCGCTGGCTCCAGATTGTGTCGCAGGAACTCAGTCAGAAAACGATAGGAAGCTTCGATAGCGTATTTGCGGAATCGGTCATCTTTGTCAGAGTCAGCATGATCCTGCACGCCTTTAACGATGAGGCAATGCTGCACTTGCTCAATTTCAGCGACAGCAGCTACTGCACTCGCTTCCATATCAACGCCCAGTGTCTTACGCGCGTCGTTATGAATCGTTGGAAACAGGTCTTCATCTTCTACAACCCGGCTCCCAGTTGCCATTGGTGCTACATAGGCTCTGGGGTAATCGCGCTCAGGTGGAATACCGTCAGGAAAGCGGTCTTGCATATTTGCTACGTGCCGCCGCCCCAGTTCCGTCAGCCGAAGTCCACTATCCAAGACAACAAGGCCGCTCTTTTCCAATCGTTCCACCACAGAAGTCCAATCTGGACAGCGCTCCTTACGCTCTGGATGTTTAGGTGGAGCAAATGATGATTCCTTTTCCGATTTATCAAGAGCATTCAGAAGCCAATGTTCCTGAGGTGTATAGCCAAAAGGCCTTGGATGAAATCGTATGCTATCTGCCCAGAGGGATGGGAAATCTTCAGTTTTCTGGCGCCAGAGGGGGTTGAGGTTGTAGGTGCGGATGTCATGAAAAACTTCTTCTTCACGCACTTCCCCTCTTCGAAAAGCGCGCAGTTTACCGGCATCGTAGCGAAAAAGGCGTTCAGCCACTATTACATCACCGAGTTGCACTTTTTCACGCCATCCGGCACAAACGCCAACCATAGCTATACAACGAGGCTTTAAGGTGGTGACCAGTCTGGTAGCAATATTCGACGCCAGTTCAGGCCCCATATCAAATGCGCGAGCAAGAGCCCAACGAAGTCCTCCCGAATCTTGACGAACATGGTATTCATAGCCGCTGGAATCGTTGCGAGGCACCCAATCAGATTCAATCTCTTTCACTACATTACGTTCGTCTTGAACGGCAGTAAGAATAAGAACATCAATGCCTTCTATATTAGAATGGGCTTCACCTATGCTATTCATATGTTCTACCTTAGAAGTGACTCACTATATTTGGAGTTCACGTTAACCAAAGTCAATCACAATTGCATGTAAATCATTGCTTTCGTATAGACAAGAAGTTGTATTAAATCGAACTGGTCTGATACTGCGCCATACATTATGTTGTATTGAGCTGATTTGTTAATTACCGGGCTTCACAGTGAAGTCAGAGTTCAATGAGCTATGACATCCCTACCATTACTTTTCTACTGCAAGCTAAGCTGAGAAAAGAGATTAACCAAAAACAACGCGAGCTTGATAATCGTTCTCAAGCTCGCGTTTACCACAATTCAATCTGCCTAATATTGAACGACATAGCGATAGCCGCTATCGGTGTGCATATGCTCGAAGGCTTCGTTGATTTTTTCGAGGGGAATCAGGCCGGTAACGAGTTCATCCACCAAAATTTCGCCGTCCATATAGCGATCAATCAAACCCGGCAATTGGGTTTTGCCGCGACAGCCGCCAAAGGCAGTGCCGATGAGTTTGCGGCCCGCGATAAGCAAGCGTGGTGTGACTTCGACGACTTCGCCGGTTTTGGCAACACCGATTAAACAACAAACGCCTGTGCCCCAGATGGCGCTTTCCAGTGCTTGGCGCATCACCTTGACATTGCCAGTTGCTTCAAAGACGAAATCAGCGCCTCCACCACATAATTCCTTGACAGCATTGGTGCCGTTGCCGCCTTCGGGATTGATTAAATGTGTAGCGCCAAACTGTTTGGCTTTTTCCAAACGTGCCGGGTTTAAATCAACGGCGATAATCATCGAGGCGCCGGCTAATTTGCAGCCTTGAATGGCATTTAATCCAATTGGCCCGGCGCCAAAAACGGCGCATTTGCTGCCGGGTTTTACTTTGGCCGTCCACAAAGCCGCGCCGATGCCGGTTGTCACGGCACATCCAAACAAACAGGCTTTTTCTGCCGGGGCATCGGGGCGGATTTTGGCTAAGGCTTCCTGATGCACAACGGTATATTGCGAAAAGGTGCTGGTCAGCATGAAATGATTCACATCACGGCCCTGATGATGAAAACGCACGCTGCCATCGTTCATCGAGCCGCCAAAGTAAGCATCGTCCAAAGCCGAACACAGATTGGTTTCGCCCGATTGACATTCGCCGCAGTGGCCGCATTCAGGAATATAAAGCGGCACTACACGGTCGCCTTCTTTGAGTTCCGTCACGCCGGAGCCGACTTTTTCAACAATTCCACAACCTTCGTGCCCTAAAATTTGCGGATGGCGCGTGACAGTATCGCCGCCACTCATATACCAAACTTCGGTGTGGCATAAACCGGTAGCGTCCAACTTGACCAATACTTCGCCGGCTTTAGGGTCGTCCACTTCAATTTCATCAACGATGAGCGGCTTGCCGATGCCTTCAAAAATCGCGGCTTTTGATTTCGTCATTTTGTTCTCCCTGGTGGTCTTTTAAATTGGTTGCCTTAAATTATAATTCGCTCACACAATGCCTGGCGTTGTTCTTTCTATGCGTCCTCTATCATCGGTCATAAAACTTCACGGCTGTGCTCACCGGAAATACTTTTAGGCACAGTTTTGCTTTACAACAGTGAACCTAACTGATAAATTGTGCCACAACAAATCGTTTAGATATTTCTTCATGAATCATCGTATCGGTGTAGGTTATGATAGCCATCGCTTAGTCGAGGGGCGCCCCTTAATCTTAGGCGGAGTGCAGGTGCCTTTCGAGAAAGGCTTGCAGGGACATTCCGATGCCGATGTTCTACTCCACGCCATTAGTGATGCCTTGTGCGGGGCAGCAGGACTGCCCGATATAGGCCAGTTATTTCCCAATACGCAAGATGAGTGGAAAGATGCCGATAGCTGGCTGCTCTTGCAAGCCATTGCCAGACAAGCCAAAGATTCAGGTTGGCTTATCGGCAATGTAGATGCGGTTCTTATTGCCGAGCGTCCGAAGATTTCACCGTTTGTGCCTCAAATGCGCGAGCGCATTGCACAGGCCTTAGATGTCGAAATTGAACAGGTTAATGTGCGTGGCAAAACTGCCGAAGGGCTGGGCGACTTAGGCCAGGGGCTGGGCATGGCGGCTCACGCCGTTTGTCTTGTCTATAAAAATTGTTAAAATCCTTGCATAGACGTTAAATATATGTTGGCAAACATGGTTTTGCGTGGCACAGCGTATAAACTGTAAGGCGACAAAAGCCATTTGAATATAAATTCAGGCTTTTAATGATCCTTGAATATTTTGTAAGTCTGCCGACATGAATTTTCAGTGCGACAGATTAAGAAGCAAAGTTTGATGAAACGCGGCGTTTAATCCGCGAGAAAATAGAACTCTAACCAAGAACCGCGAAGCCGCTTGTTGCCCTTTAATGTGTTGTTAATTGAAGGGTAGCAACGGTCTTTGTCTGGAAAGGAGACCCTGATGGCGGTTAACAATGTGAACATTCAAACCTTTAACTGCGAGGTCAATGATGAGCATCGCAAGCACATCGAGGAAAAGGTCGGCAATTTGGAAAGGCTGTGGCCTAAAGTTGAGGAAGCACAAATTCGCATTACCGAAGTGCGAGGGCGCTTTGTCACGGAAATTACTTTGGTCAGTGGCGGCTTGATTACGCGCGGCGAAGAGCGCTCCGGCAATCTGCGCGGCGCTTTCGATACGGCGCTTGGCAAATTAGAAAAGCAGTTGCGACGCCACAAAGATCGCGAAATCACACGGCGCGCGCGTAATGGAAAAGAAAATAGCATTCCCCTGGCCAGCTTAGAGATGGCACAGGCCGATGCTGGACGTGATGAAGCATCGCACGAGAATCACGAAGACCGCGACAATGTAGTACGCGTTAAGCGCTTTGCTTTGAAACCGATGTCGCCCGAAGAGGCCGTCTTGCAAATGGATTTGCTGGGGCACAATTTTTTCGTGTTTCGAGACGCGGAAAACAATCAGGTTAGCGTCGTTTATAAACGAGAGCATGGGGGCTATGGCCTTATAGAGCCTGTCGCCGACTGAGGTGAAATACTCAGTCGGAATAAGGCAAGTTAAAAGTTGATAGGCGCTTAGCAGAATCGAATACGAGATTGCAAAACGCCATCTCATCTTAATGAAGTTAATTATGCGGAGGTAAAGTTATGCCGGAACGAGTGTGGACGAAAGAAAAGTTGGTCGAAAAAATCAGAGAATTGGATAAGCAGGGCGTTGATTTGTCGCCAACGGCGATTCAGCAAACGCACAGTGCCTTATTCGCCTCAGCGCGCTCGCGCAGTCATTTTGGCTCATGGCGTGCGGCTATTGAAGCGGCAGGTTTGTCTTATGACGGCATCAAGCGCTTAAAGCAGCGCTGGAGCCACGAAGAGATCGTGCGCCAGATTCAGGAGCATCACAAACAGGGCAATGACCTGCTCGACCCGATGTTTAAAATCAAGCACCGCAGCCTCTATTTGGCCGCGTGCGCGCATCGCTATTTTGGTTCGTGGCGCCGCGCCATTCAGGCTGCCGGCCTGGATCATGAAGATATGCGCGAAGGCCATGTATGGACACGGCGCCGTATTTTGGACACCATTCAAGGCATGTCCAATCGAGGCGAGTCGCTCAACTGGGCACACATCGAAGAGCATTGCCCCGGCATTTATCGCGCCGCGCGCCGCCGTGAGAATTTTGGCTCGTGGCACCATGCCTTAATTGCCGCTGGTGTCGCACCTGCGATGCAGCGCCGGGGTCGCCCGCCCAAAGAGCGTCCCCTGCCCACTACAGTTTTGGAAGCGATGAAAGCGCGCGAAGCCGCCGGACTGCCCAACGTAGATTTAAACGTCTTGAAAAAACCCGCAGTGAAAAGCACGCCGGAGAAAACGCCTCCTGTGCGGCGCATGGTGCGGATGAAAACAAGCGCCAAGTAATCATAATTGCCTGTTAGAGCCGGTGAAAAGAATAATCAGGGTTCAATTGAGGCATCGCCTATGGCCTCTGCTTTTCCTTTCGCCACTTACTAAGGTTATTTATTCTCCACACTTGTCTTTCCATGCTCGCGTGATTGCTGATCGCAAAGGTATGCTTATCGAAGGCGTCTCTAAAAGTCAGTATTGAAAATAGGTAGCGTAGCTCCTCTCCCCTTATGGGGAGAGGCTGGGCGAGGGGTCGAACTGCGCAGCGGTTCTTAAAATGTGATGCAAAGAGCAGCTCCGCTGCTCGTTCCCCTCACCCTAACTCCTGCCCAGACGGCACCCGCCCCGACCGCATCGCTGGGGAGAGGGGACTTTGCAAACTGCTGCTAAGGCATAGTCTTATTCAACCTCTATTTAAAAGCGCAACACCTAAGCGCCGCGTTTTTCATAAAATGAAAACGCGGCGCTTTTTTCGTGGTTAGGTTATGGAATTGAGTTCCTTCACCACCCCACCACCTCACCACCAATCATGTTCTCCATCATCATTTTGCATCACAACAAAGCCGAATATTCGCGAGCTTGCCTCGATTCTCTACTGTGCAGCAGCGCGCGGCCTCTGGAAATTATCAATGTAGACAACGGCTCGCAGGATGAAACGCCGCAGATTCTCGATGAATGGGAAGAGAGGGCGGCGGCTTGTGGTATTACGACCAAGCGTTTAACTTTCGATACTAACATCGGCGCAATTCGAGGGCGTAACGAGGCTTTAGCCGTTGCCCAGGGCGATTATCTGGCGTTTTTGGATAATGATACATTGCTGGCGCAAAGCGATTGGCTGGAGCAATTGCGCGATTTTTTGGATGCCGATGAGCGCCGCGCTATCGTTGCGCCGAAACTCTTGTTTCCCTGGGAGCCGTTTCTCATCGAATGTTGCGGTTGTGGCATTTCGCCGCAAGGTCGCGTGCAATATATCGGACGAGGCCAGGAGCGTGAAGCTATCCAGAAGCCACAGGAAGTGCAATGCGCCATTTCCGCCGCATGGCTAATGACACGGCGTTTGGTAGAAGCCATTGGCACGTTGGACGATGCTTATTCGCCCGTGCAGTATGAAG
>DASWNL010000745.1:0-2128 GCA_036399215.1 Abditibacteriaceae bacterium | reverse complement strand
CAGCATCACAAAAACTTTTGCAACACAATTTTCGGCGCTAATTGTTGAAACAGATGGAAAAACGCAAGTCATTAACCCAGCTTTCACTTCTTGCTCTGCCCATTTTGCTGGGCACGTGGGCCTACCAACGTTTTTATCTGCAATCGCACCTGGCGGTAGGGGCACCATCTCAGAGTTCGCCACCGACATTACCTGTTTCTCAGCCGGAACAGAGCGCGATAACTCAACTTGAAAATGCCGTCACTCAGGCGCCGCAGGATGTAGCAAAGCGATGGCAACTGGCCGACACTTTTCAAAAAATTGGTCAGTTAGAAGGGGCGAAAAAGCAACTTCAAACTATCGTGGCGCTACGACCGAAAGATTCCGCAGGTCATCTGGCATTAGCCAATCTGCATACCGCTCTTGGTGAAATAAATGAGGCGGAGCAAAATTATCGGACTTGCTTGCGCTTATCGGTCAAATCTTCCGAAGCATGGTTGGGTCTGGCTTCCACGCTTTACCATCAAAACCGATTCTTAGAGGCTTTGGAAGCAGCGCGCCGGGGTAGCGTTTTAGCGCCGGACGACCCTAATGGCAGTATAATTTTGGCTTCAACAGCGCTGGACTTTGCGACACAGTTTCCTGATCCGCACAAGACTAAATCTCAAGAATTAGCCCTGGCCAAGCGTCACTTTCTTAAGGCGGTGACAAAGTGGCCCAATCAAGGCCAATTGCATCTACGTTTGGGCACAACCAATCTCGCACTAGGCGATGCGCCGTCTGCGATTAAGAACCTGCGACGCGCCAGAGAACTCATGCCCGATCAGGCAACGCCGGTTATTATGTTGGGGCGGGCCTTTATAAAGGCCAGGCAGCGAGATGGGGCTAAAAAGCACGTTGAGGGAGCTGTATTACAGTTCCCGGACAACGCCGAATTGCATAATATGCTTTCTATCTTGTGGCGTGGCAGCAATGAGGCGCAGGGCCGGCAAAAAAGCTACGAATTTATTCGCAAAGCGGTTGAGTTAGAACCAGATAACGCTGAATATCAGGAAACGTTGGGTTTGGCAGCTTTGCGGGTGCAGAAAACTGAAGAAGCGCGTCTCGCTTTTGAGCGCTCATTAAAATTAAATCCTTATGGTCGCGTGCCTTATTTGCAGCTTGCAGCCATTAATAATCAATTGGGACAGGCTAAATCTGCCACTGCGTATGCAAAAAAATCGACTGAAAATAACGCCCGTGAATCAGAGTTACGCAAATTGGAAAATTTAGCCGCAGCCTTTCCCCAAAATGCCGCCGTGCGCGCGACCTTGGCAAGTTGGTATGCCACGCGCGGTTTTCTGCCCGCAGCGCGAGACACCTATTTACAAGCTCTGCGCTTAGACCCGAAAAACCAGCGCATCAAGAAGCGATTATTAGAAGTGCAAAGCAAAATCAAAAGCGCCAGTGCCCCAAAGAGTGTTGCTGTTTCCTGATTGCACAATATTCAATCGTTGTAGGGTTATTCACGGAGTTCAAGAATCTGGTCAACACTCACATCGCGCAGGCTGGTCTGCTTGCCGGAAGGCCATTTAACCACGACGGATTCAAGTTTTGCGGTTTCACCTAAACCGAAATGCACGCGCGGATCGCTGGAAGAAAGGTAACTGGATGTGGGAGATACCTGAGAAATCCAGATTTTTTTTCCGTCACGAGCCACAATCTGAGCACCCAAAGCTAAACGATTGGCGCCGCGACCTTTTAAGCTAAACGTTATCCAGTGATGCTTTTTCGGTGAAACGTTGTGTAACAGCAAAGGTGTTCCTTCAGCATCTACGACCAATAAATCCATACGTCCGTCGTTATCATAATCGCCGGTTGCCAACCCGCGTCCGACAATGGGTTTGAGTAACGATTTATCGAGGGAAAGAGAGATGTTTGTAAAACGGCGCTTAGAAGCAGGGCCGGGCTGATTGTGAACAAACAGTAAAGGCTGGCGGTATGGCGATAACGGATTCAATTGCTCGGCGTGTTCAAACACATGGCCGCAGGCTAAAGCCAAATCCGGCCAGCCGTCGTTCTCAAAGTCCACCCACTTGGCCCCGAACTCCAGCGGGTTCATGGTGATGCCGGCCAACTCAGTGGTTTCGGAAACATTCTCAAAAACGCT
>DASWNL010000744.1:0-15838 GCA_036399215.1 Abditibacteriaceae bacterium | reverse complement strand
GCTCACCAATTTTCACCTACCGCGTTCGAGCCTGCTGGCGATGGTGGGCGCTTTGGCCGGTCTGGAAAATATTCGCTATGCTTACAGCGTCGCAGTTGAGCAGAAGTATCGGTTTTTCTCATTTGGTGATGCCATGCTTATCGAGTGAGTGGCGCAAAGACTTGAGTCATGAATATAGAGGCGACAGAAAACGGAAAACAACGACGCCAGCGGCAGATAACCGAAACGCGCCGCGAACTGTTTGCTCGTCTGGAGAACCCGGAGATTTCGCTTGAAGAAGCCGCCATTTTGCTCAACCTGTGCCGCGCCACCATCCGGCGCTATTCTGATTCCGGCCTGTTGCCCTCACATCGCACGCCAGGAGGGCAGCGACGCTTTTATTTTCAAGACGTGAAACGATTCATGCTGCAACGCCAGAAAGAAAAAAAGAAGCGATAAAGCAACGCGCTAAAGCTAAGCATGGAATCGCATGAATACGCGCGCATGCACGCGCTGGAAACCGAATACTGGTGGTTTGCCGGGCGTCGCGCCATTGTTGCCGGCCTTTTGCGCGCCGTGCCTTTTCCCCGCGACCAAACCACTCTTCAACTTCTGGACATCGGTTGCGGCACCGGTGCCAACTTGCCGATGTTGAAAAAGGCTATTGGCCCTAACGGGCGCTTAACAGCAATGGACTTTTCGCCGCTGGCTTTGGAGTTTGCGCGAACGCATCCCGAATCGAACGGCGTTCACTTATTACAGGGAGATGCGCTGCATTTGCCGTTTCGAGACCAGTCATTTCATCTTCTAACGATGCTGGATGTGCTGGAGCATTTGCGCGATGACCAGCGCGCATTGAGCGAAGTGCATCGCGTTTTGCAGCCAAAGGGCGCCCTTGTGTTCAGCGTGCCGGCTTATCAGCATTTGTGGAGCGCGCACGATGAAGCGCTGCATCACTTCCGTCGCTACGAATATCGCAGCCTGCATAAGTTGCTGCGCCAAAGCGGCTTCCAGGTCTATCGCTTATCCTTCGCCATGAGCCTGATGCCGCCGATTGCCTGGCTGTGGCGAAAAGTAATCTTGCCCTTCCAACCCAAACGCCCCAAACACGCGCATCGCCACTCTGAAGGCGCTCATTTGCCGCAACTTCCGCGTCCGGCCAATCAATTATTGATTGAATACCTCAAACTCGAAGGCCGCCTTATCCGCCACCGTCGCATTAACTTCGGCACTTCATTAGTGGGCATTGCCGTCAAGCGCGAGAAGTAAAAGGTGACGGCGAAAGGCTGTTAAGCCGCGACTACGGAAAATTGAACAATTGTATAGACCATTTGCCATCTTCTTTTACACAGGTAAATTCCACTATTCCAGCGCCAGGGTCGTAATCAGGAACAGGGCGCGCCGGAAGGAGGCGGAGTGTTAGTTTCAGTCGCTCTGGCTGCTTTCCCCAGAACCCTGACTTGTAAATCCCGCTATTCATTGACGTGTGGGGTGTTCCCCAACTTTGTGCGTATCCATGCTTTTTCTCGCGCTTCATCCATAGGCGTTTCAAACTTCGGACTGATATAGCACTTTGTTGTTGGGGTGATAAAAGGGCATGAGCCTCTTTGAAACGACTGCCTATGAGGTGATTTAAAAACGAGCCACATAAATAGCGGGCAGCGTCACTATCTTGGCCCGGATTGCCACGGAAACTGAAGTTCGTAAATAGTAACGCGACAGCGAACAAACCCAAAACGCACAGGAAAATTTTGAAATGTCTGCTCATGGTCACACTATATATTCTTCAAACAGGAGTAGCGCATTTCACCACTTCAGCACTTCATTGGTGGGCATTGCGCTGAAACGAGACTAAAACTTCTCACTGCTGAGACGTTTGCACTTTGCCATCGCGTGTCCAGCGCACCCATGAAGGCTGGGCATTTTCGCCAGCCGGCGCTAATAAGCGCCAGGTGCTTTGCAGTTGGCCGCTCTGGGCATCGCGTGCCGTTAAATCGCCTCGCCCATTGCCACTCCATAAAATTTTGCCATCGGCGGAGAAAGTCAGGGTTTCAATCATGTTGCCTGGCGTTGTTTCCCATTTTGGAGTGGCATTGGCGCTAAAAGGCGCTGTGTAAAATAGCAAGCGGCCATCGCTTAATCCAACGGCTAAGGAGCCATCAGGACTAAAGGCTAAGGCTCGGCCTTGAGAAGGCAAAGGCAGGCGAATGTCAGGTGCCATTCCGCTGTTTGGTTGGCGCGCACGGCTTAAATCCCACAAGTCTAAGGTGCTGCGTCCCGGTGGGCGTCCGGCTCTGGCAAGCCACTTTCCTTCGGGCGATAAACTCCACTGGCCCGGATCAATGGTGGTGCTGGCGCCGAAAGAGTGGACAACGGTTTTGGCCGTCAAATCCACAATTTGCAGGCCGTTGCCGCCAGAGCCGCTGGACACCAACAGCCATTTGCCATAGGGGCTGACTTCCATGATTTCGGCGTTGCCCGGCTCCCGAAAACCAACTTTGTCCTGCCATTGAATATCGAGCGGTAGCGGTTCGCCATTGCGCCCGTTGCGCGCCTGTAAGCCGGTGAGCGACTGGTCGGTTTCTCGTAAGGAACGACCTCCCCCACCGCCTTTGGCAGTCAGCAAAGTGCCGTCGGGTAGAAAATGAAAATTATCTATGGTGCGCGCCGGTTGGTTATCGGTTTGACGCCACAAAATCGCCCCCGTTTGAGCATCGCGGGCACGCAATTCACCACGCGGAATGCCGGCATTAGACATGGTGGACGAGAAAACATCGTAGCCCAGGCTCTCGGCCCACGTTTTTCCGTCTGGCGCTGCGGCGACATGCAAAATTTCGGGGCGCGTCTGGCTTTTAGCGTATTCGGGTAGTTCAGCGGGCGAGGCTATCGGCTCGGCGGGAAACCATTTCAGCGCGCCGTCGGCGCCAATTGCAGCAGTGCCGCGCGCCGTGGCGGCTATTATTCCGTTCGGCGTGGCACTTAAATGCCGCCAGGGTTGAAAAAAGCCTTGAAAGGTGGCTTCAGCGGTTTTTGCCAAAGGCGCCGTTGTTACCCATTGACGCGCAACACCGGCTTCGTCTCCCAAAGCGATATGCTTGCCATCGGGCGAAAAGGCTAAGGCCGAAGAGTTAAGGAAGGGAATGCGCGCCCAGCCGATTTGTGTGCCATCAGTGCGCCACAACCAGAAGCCGCCGCCTTTGCGAACAGCGACTAATGAACTGTCGGGCGAGAACAGCGTTTCGTCCCCTTCGCCCAAGCGCTGCGAACTTTCCAGAATGCGCTGTGAATTATCGCGTGTGTCCCACAATTGATGACCACCAGGTGTCGCCAGCAAAACGAAGCGGCCCTCGCCGGAGATACCTTGCAAAGAAGGCGCTGAATTTGTAGAAGCGCCGCGCCTTGTGCTTCCCTGGCGGGCGCGCTCTTGTAGTTCGGGCGGCAACTGTTGCAGTCGCCGCTCACGCGCTGCATTAGCAGCATCATCCGGCGCGCCAGGTGCTGCTGCCAGGCCCGCTGGTTTCCATTCGGTTTGGAGTGCGCCGCTTTGCGAGTCAAGACTTTGAACCTTGCCTTCGGGCAGAGCCACCAGTAAAGTTTTTCCGTCGGCGTTCCACGCCAAATTGGGTCTGCCCTGCGCCGGCAGATTTCGCCGTTTCTAAAGTTAAAACGGCCAAGCGCGAACCGTCAGGTGATAAGGCAAAATCAGCCAATTGCAAGGCAGCTAAAGGCGCTTCGGCCTGCAACTGTGCTTGCACTTCCGGCCCGGCAAATTCTCGTTGCCTGGTTAGAGGTTTGCCGGCCTGCGGCTTTTCGTAAAGCGTAATGGCGCCTGAAGAGTTTGCGATTAGCCAGGCGCCATCGCGCGCTTGTCGTATCTGACGAGCACCGGCGCCGATATTGGCTTTCCAAATTGTTTTTCGGTCTTTCACATCGCGTCCACGAAGTTCTCCGATTGTATCCAACGTCACAAGCTGATTGCCATCAGGCGAGTAAGTTACAGCGGCAAGGGGCGCCGCGTGCTCACTGTCCGGCAAGTTCGCAGGTGGTGCTGGATCGGTAATAACCTCTGACACAGCGGAATTGATGAATCCTAAAACCAGAGCGCTAATAACCAAAAAGTGACGGCGAAGCAAAACAGACAGCGGGGTTGAAGAGGACATGGAGAAACTATGCTTTTTAGGCGCATCAGTGTCAAGTTGTTATCAAGCGTGAGCCAATATACATATGATAATGCGAAGTTAACTGAAACGCAGGCAGAAACTAAAACGGGAAACGTAGTATCATAACCCGCTATGAATCGCCGCTCGTTTCTTGTTCAGGCTGCCGGCACCGCCGCGTTGGGACTAGCACATAAATCGCTTATGGCACAGGAAAAGTTGCCGCCTATTCGGGCCATTACTAAAGGGCCGAAATTTTACTGGTTCGGTTATTACGACAAGTTCCAATTCGATCCAACAAATCGCTTTGTTTTGGCGAACCAAGTAGATTTTGAGCATCGCTCGCCGCGCGCCGATGATGTAATTCGCGTCGGCATGGTGGATTTGCAGGACGGCGATAAATGGATCGAGTTGGGCGCCACGCGCGCCTGGAACTGGCAGCAGGGCTGTATGTTGCAGTGGGTGCCCGGCACGCAAAGCACCGTGATGTGGAATGACCGCGAAGATGGGCAGTTCGTTTGTCACTTGCTGGATGTGCAAAGCGGCAAAAAGCGCACTCTTGGGCATCCGGTTTATAATCTCAGCCCTGACGGGAGATGGGGCATCGCACCGGATTTTCGCCGCCTCAATGATTGCCGTCCCGGTTACGGATACGCGGGCATCCCCGACCCCAACAAAGACAAACTCATTCCCGAAGATGCCGGATTATGGCGCGTCAATATGGAAAGCGGGCAACAGGAACTGCTCATTTCTTTCGCGGATGCGGCGCGCATTCCTTACGAAGGCGGCTTTAGCAACGGCGCCAAGCACTGGTTCAATCACTTGCTGTTTTCGCCCAATGGCGAGCGCTTTATCTTTTTGCATCGCTGGCGAGGCGATAAAGAAAAAGGCGGCTTTAGCACGCGCTTGTTTACGGCCAACCAAGACGGCAAAGACCTCTATGATTTAGACCCGCTGGGCAAAACCTCACATTTCGTGTGGCGCGACCCGGAACACGTTTTCGCCTGGGCCTATTACCCCTCGCACGGCGAGCGCTTCTATTTATACAGGGACAAAACCCGCGAAGTTTCGGCTGTCGGCCCTGAAAAGATGACCGTCAACGGGCATAACACCTACGTGCCGGGGACGAATTATCAGTGGGTTTTGAACGATACCTATCCCGATCAAAATCGTATGCAACATCCCTATCTGTATCATGTCCTAACAGACCGGCGCGTGCCTCTTGGGCATTTTCACAGCGCGGCTGAATATAAAGGTGAGTGGCGCTGCGATTTGCATCCGCGTAGCAGCCGTGACGGCAAACTGGTCTGCATAGATTCGCCACACGGTGGCAATGGGCGCCAGATGTATCTCATCGAAATCGGCGAAATAGTTGGGAAATAAAATATTGTCAATTCCGTTTGAGTGTGACAAGTCCCGTATTCTGGGTTAGAATAAAGCATCACCATAGTTGCAATTCGTATTGGATAATTTCAAAATTCACGTTATGAAGCGTTTAGTTTCTTCTTCATTGTGTGCCGCGCTTTTGGGCGCGGCCTTTCCTGTTTGGGCCGCTCCTGCTAAAACCGCTGCGAAAAGTGCGGTCAAAGTCGGCTTTAATAAGGATATTCGTCCGATTCTGGCGGAGAATTGCTTTGCCTGTCACGGGCCTGATCCGGGTTCGCGTAAGGCGGGCTTGCGTTTGGACACGGAGGCCGGATTCTTCGGCGGCGATGGGCCGACTATCGTCAAAGGCAAGCCTGACAGCAGCCCGCTTTATCAGCGCATCTCGACCAAAAATCCTGATGACATCATGCCGCCGCTGGATTCGCACAAGCAGTTGAAGCCGGAAGAGATTGCGCTTATCAAACGTTGGATTGAAGAAGGCGCGCCCTGGCAGCCGCACTGGTCGTTCCTCAAGCCGGAACGCTCGGCTTTGCCACCTGTAAAAAACAAAAAGTGGGCCAAAAACCCGATTGACAACTTCATTCTGGCGCGTTTGGAGCAAGCCGGACTGACACCGGCACCGGAAGCGGATAAAGCCACTTTAGCGCGGCGCGTTTCGCTGGATTTAACCGGCCTGCCGCCTAAGCCCGAAGAGTTGGAAGCGTTTGTTAAAGACAAGGCGCCGGATGCTTACGAGAAGTTGGTGGATAAGCTGTTAGCGAGTCCGCATTATGGCGAGCATCGCGCACGCTACTGGTTGGATGCAGCGCGTTATGCAGACACGCACGGCTTGCACTTCGATAATTACCGCGAAATCTGGCCTTATCGGGACTGGGTCATCAAAGCCTTCAACAAAAATCAGCCTTTCGATCAGTTCACAGTTGAACAGATTGCCGGCGACCTTTTGCCCAATCCCACGCAAGATCAACTTGTAGCGACGGGCTTTCATCGCAACAACACTACTACCAATGAAGGCGGCACCATCGTCGAAGAGAACCTGGCCAACTATGCGCGTGATCGCGTAGAAACCACTTCATGGGTGTGGCTGGGGCTGACGGCGAACTGCGCTTCGTGCCATGACCATAAGTTCGACCCGATTACGCAGAAGGATTTTTACGCGATGAGCGCCTTCTTCCGTAATACCACGCAGGGCGGTTTGGACGGCAATATAAAGACTGGCAACGGCCCGGTAATTACCGTTATCACCGACGAAAACGATAAAAAGCGCTGGGACGACTTGCCGGAGCTGATTAAAACTGCCAAAACCGCTATTGAAACGCGTAAGAAAGAAGCGACCGGCGATTATGACAAGTGGGTAGCTGGCGTCAAAGCCGACGATTTCAAGGTGCCGACAGAGAGAATGCAGGTTTATGCGGCTCTGGATGAAGGCACTGGCGATGAAATCAAAGCTACGATTGGAGAAGCGAAGACCTTTAAAGCAAGCGGTGCTTTGGAATGGAAAACCGACGGCAAACTGGGCGCGGCGCCGGTTATTAAAGCGGCTTCGACTTTTGATTTAGGCGAGGTTGGCGACTTTGAAAAAGACCAGGCGTTTAGTTATGGCGCATGGGTTAAAAATCCAGGTTTGCCTGGTGCAGGCGTCATTGCGCGCATGGACGAAGGCAGCGATTTTCGCGGCTGGGATTTGTGGGCGCAAGATCGCAATTACGGCGCACATATTATCAACAAGTGGCCGGAAAATGCCCTGAAAGTGTCAACCGAAGGCAATCCGGTAAAGCCTAATGAATGGCAACATGTGTTTGTGACCTATGATGGCTCGGCTAAGCCCTCCGGCCTCAAAATCTACGTTAACGGCGTATCGCAAAAGACCCGAACTGACCAAGACTCGCTGAAAGATACCATCCGCACCAAAACGCCGCTACGCATCGGACAGCGCAGCAAAGGCAGCGTTTTTGAAGGCGGGCAGGTGCAAGACGTGCGCATTTATGAGCGTGCACTAAACGACGGCGAAGTGAAAGCCTTAGCGGACAACGCGGTTTTGCAATCGCTGGCTTCCATCGCACCCGATAAACGCAGCGAAGCTCAAAAGAAGAGTTTGTTCGATTACTATCTGGGCAACGTGGATGCGCCCTATAAGCAGGTTATGGCCCAGGTTGCTACGCTGGAAAAAGAAAAGAACGATCTGCAAGCCAAATATCCGATTACGCATGTGCAGCAGGAGAAGATGGATTCGATGCCTGTTGCCAATATTCTTTTCCGCGGCGCTTATGATCAAAAACGCGAGGAAGTCAAAGCTGATGTGTTTTCGGCCTTAAATCCAATGCCCAAAGAGGCGCCAAAGAATCGTTTGGGATTAGCACAGTGGACGATGGCGCCTGATAATCCACTTACGGCGCGCGTTACGGTTAACCGTTTCTGGCAAGAGGTTTTCGGGACGGGTATTGTCAAAACTTCCGAAGATTTGGGCATCATGGGCGAATCGCCCTCGCATCCCGAATTGCTGGACTGGCTGGCCGTTGAATTCCGCGAAAGCGGTTGGGACATGAAGCGTATTTTTAAGCTGATGGTTACCAGCGCCGCTTATCGCCAGGCGACCATTATCACGCCGCAAAAGCGCGAGAAAGATTTGGAAAACCGCTTGCTGTCGCGTGGCCCCCGTTTTCGCATGGATGCCGAAATGATTCGCGATTACGTTTTGGCCGCCAGTGCTACTCTATCGCCGAAGTTGGGCGGCCCACCGGCCAAGCCTTATAACCCTGATGGATTGTGGGACGTGGTCGGTATGGCGGGCAGCGACACCCGCATTTACAAGCAGGACAAAGGCGAAGGGCTTTATCGTCGCAGCCTTTATAACTTCTGGAAGCGCATGTCGCCTCCAGCGAACTTAGAAATCTTGAATGCCCCGGCCCGCGAAACCGCTTGCTTGCGCCGCGAACGCACCAACACTCCATTGCAGGCTCTGGTGCTGATGAACGACCCGCAGTTTGTGGAAGCCTCGCGCAATTTAGCTCAAGTGGCAATTGCTAAAGGCGGCACCGACGATCAGATTCTGGATGCCATCAGCCAGCGCCTGCTGTGTCGCAATTTAAAGCCGGCAGAGCGCCAGATTTTGAAGGGTAGCTTTCAAAGTCTGCGCAGTGAATTTGAAGCGAAACCCGAAGACGCCAAAAAGTTCATTAGTGTGGGCGAAAGCAAACCCGATCAAAAAATTCCCGCGCCGCAGTTGGCCGCGTGGACAATGGTCGCCAGCCAGGTTCTGAATCTGGACGAAGTGCTGAATAAGTAGGAAGAACCCCCAACCCCCTTGGTAAGGGGGCTATGTTCTTACGCTTCAGAACAGGTATCAAGTTGTGCTTGTTCTACCGACTGCGATTTTAGCCCCCTTACCAAGGGGGTTGGGGGTTAAAGGAAAACTATGCATCCCTTTCAAGAAAATCAGTTGCTCGAAACGCGCCGTCAGTTTTTGTCGCGCAGCAAGAATGTCGTTGGCTATGCGGCGCTGTCGAGTTTGTTCGGCGAAGGCTTAGTGCAAAGCGCGATGGCGGCAACTTCCGAGGCGCCGGGCGCTATGAAAAAAGGCGAGCCAGGCGCGCCGTTGGGCAATGAATTTCGCATTCCGGCCAAAGCCAAAAATGTGATTTACCTGCACATGGTTGGCGGCCCGGCGCAGATGGACTTGTATGACTACAAGCCCAAAATGGTTGAGCAATACGATAAGGATTTGCCCGAATCCATCCGCAACGGTCAACGGTTGACGACAATGACCAGCGGCCAATCGCGCTTTCCGGTCGCCCCTTCGATATTCAAATTTTCGCAGGTCGGTAAAAGCGGCATGTGGATGAATACCGAGCTTTTGCCATACACCGCTAAGTGTGCGGATGACATTTGCTTTATTCGTTCGATGCACACCGAAGCCATCAACCACGAGCCGGCTATTGTCGCCATGCAAACCGGCAATCAGGTCGGCGGCAAGCCGTGTATAGGTTCGTGGGCTTCCTATGGTTTAGGTTCAAGCAACAAAAACCTACCTTCGTTTGTTGTTTTGGTGGCAACGCCCACCAACCGCGAGCAAGAGCAAGCCATTTCAGCGCGTTTATGGTCGGCGGGCTATCTGCCCGGCGAACATGCCGGTGTGTCGTTCCGCAGCAACGGCGATCCGATTCTTTACATCAACAACCCACCCGGTGTTTCCGATACCATGCGTCGCAAGATGCTGGATGGCCTTAACAAGCTCAACGAGATGAACTACAACAGCGTGGGAGATGTAGAAACGCAAACCCGCATTGCGCAATATGAGATGGCTTTTCGCATGCAAACCAGCGTGCCGGAACTGACCGATTTATCGAAAGAAAGCGAAACTACGTGGCAGCTTTACGGCGAAGAAGCCAAAAAGCCCGGCACCTTTGCCAACCATGCGCTTATGGCGCGGCGCCTTGTCGAACGCGGCGTGCGCTTTGTGCAGATTTACCTCAACAACTGGGATCATCACGGCAATCTCACCGGTCGCATGCCTTCACAGTGCAAGGACATTGACCAGGCAACTTATGGCCTGATTAACGACCTCAAATCGCGCGGCCTGTTCGATGAAACCCTGATTATCTGGGGCGGCGAATTTGGTCGCACCATTTACTCGCAGGGCGGTTTGTCCAAGACTAACTATGGACGCGACCATCATCCACGCTGCTTCTCGATGTGGATGGCTGGCGGCGGCTCGAAAGGCGGCACGGTTTACGGCGAAACCGACGATTTTTCCTATAACATCGTCAAAGACCCGGTTCATATCCACGACTTCCACGCTACGGTTTTGCACCTCTTAGGCATTGACCACAACCGTTTCACTTACAAGTTTCAAGGCTTGCATCAGAAATTGACCGGCGTCGAAGAAGCGCACGTTATCAAAGCGCTATTGGCATAGTTTCGTAGTATGTAGCAAGAAGGCAAGCCAATTGGCTTGCCTTCTTGCTATGAAATCCATGAACAAGCATTTTCTTCTCTCTTCCGCTGCGCTTTTAAGCGTGGCGGTTTTGCGCGTTGCGGCGGGTAACACTCCGCCGGTTTACATCGCTGCGGCGAAGCCACCGAAGGTCGCGCACCCAACAGCGAAAAGCGGCCCCCTTCCCGAAAAAACTGATGCTGAGGGCAAAGTGATGGCGGCTTTTATTGAAAATCGCTGTTTGAGTTGCCACGACACGGCAACGCAAAAAGGCGGGTTGGATTTAGAAAAGCTAACGCTAAACCTCGATGATGCGCGCACTTTTGAAACCTGGGTGAAGGTGCATGATATGGTGCGCGATGGCACAATGCCTCCACCCAAAAAAGCGCAGCCGACCACCCAGGAACGCGCCGCTTTTAAGAATCGCTTGGCCGGAAAGCTCATCGCTGCCGAAGACAAGAAAATGTCTGTTAGCGGGCGCGCGGTTTGGCGACGCCTTAATCGTTACGAATACGAAAACACCGTGCGCGATTTGTTGGGCATCAATTGGCTGGAACTCAGAGAGATGCTGCCAGAAGACGGCGAGGCGTTTCGCTTTAATAAAGTCGGCGAAGCTCTGGATGTTTCGCATGTCCAAATGGCGCGTTACCTGCAAACTGCCGATTTTGCCTTGCGCCAAACCCTGGGACAAAATGCCACGCAGCCTCAAGCCACGACGAAAAGGTTTTACACCCGCGAGGAACAGGCTTTTTTCGGTGGCTATGATATAGGCCCCGAAGTGCGTTCGACCTTTCCCGTTTTAGGTTCGCAGCAAGATCAGGCGCATTTAAAGCCGCCCTATAGCGTTGGTGACAAAGACCCCAAAGTGCGCGAGGAAGAGGGCGTCGGCGTGGTGCTCAGCACCTACGAGCCAACAGAGATTCGCTGGAGTAGGTTTCGCGCTCCCGTAGCGGGTCGTTATAAGCTGCGCTTCCTGACCAACACTATCTGGGTGGGGCCGAAAAACGAAAAACAGTGGTGGGTGCCTAACTACTCACAATTGTCAGCCGGGCGGCGCACTGAACCCATCCTGATCTATTCAGATCGCTCGCCACGACTTTTGCGCTATTTAGGCAGCTTTGAAGCGGCGCCAGAAGCCAAAGTCAATGAAATTGAGGCGTGGCTGCAACAGGGCGAAAGCATCCGGCCCGATGCGGTGCGCTTTTTCCGCCCGCGTCCCGGCTCAATGCGAAATCCCTGGGCTACGCCTGAAGGTCAGCCTGCCGTCTCTTTTCGCTGGATGGAAGTCGAAGGCCCATTGTATGACGAATGGCCGACTCGCGGGCAGAAACTGCTCTTTGGCGATTTGCCGTTTAAGCAAAATGGGAAAAGCATAGAAGTTACTTCAGATAATCCGCAACGCGATGGCGAAAAACTTCTGCGCGGCTTTATGCAGCGCGCCTATCGCCGCCCGGTGAGTGAAGCCGATGTGCAGCGTTTTTTGCCGATCATTGGCAAAGCGATGGAGCAGGGCTATGGCTTCGGCGATGCCATGATAGCAGTCTATTCTGCTGTGCTATGCTCGCCAGGCTTTTTATATCTCGAAGAGAAAACTGGCGCGCTGGATAATTACGCGCTTGCCTCGCGACTGTCCTATTTTCTGTGGAATGCGGCACCCGATGAAGAGCTTTTGAAGGTTGCGGCTGCCAAGCAGTTAAGCAAACCCGAAGTTTTGCGGGCGCAAACCAATCGCTTGCTGGATGATGCTCGTTCGGAGCGCTTTATCAACGCGTTTCTGGATTACTGGCTGGATTTACGCAAAATTAACAACAACGATGCTGATGTAACGCTGTATCCCGATTATCAACTGGACGATGGCCTGATTGCTTCGGCAACTAATGAAACGCGGGCCTTTTTTAAAGAACTTCTGAAAAACGATTTGCCGGTCAAAAACATCGTGGCTTCAGATTTTGCCATGCTTAATGAGCGCATGGCTGTGCTTTATAACATTCCTAACGTGGAAGGCAACCAAATACGTCGCGTCCAACTTCCGGCTGATTCACCGCGTGGCGGTTTGATGACGCAGGCCAGCATCTTAAAAGTGACAGCCAACGGCACCACGACTTCGCCGGTTCTGCGCGGCGCGTGGATCATGGAGCGTATTTTAGGTGAGCCACCTCCACCGCCGCCGCCCAGCATCCCGGCAGTTGAGCCAGATACGCGTGGCGCCACAACAATCCGTGAATTGCTGGATAAGCATCGTGCTGACCCAGGTTGTGCCGGCTGCCACACCAAAATTGATCCGGCGGGTTTTGCCTTGGAAAGTTTTGATGTGATGGGTGGCTTTCGCCAGAATTATCGCGCTGTTGGCAATGGCGAGGGCAAGTTTCAAAAAATTGAAGGCTATGGACGTAACGGTGACGTTTTTCGGATCTTCACCGGGCCGCCTGTTGATTCCAGTGGGCAACTTTGGGATGGACGCCCGTTCAAAGACGTGCGAGAATTGAAAGCATTGCTGTGCACCGACGAGCGCAAGTTAGCGCGCAACGTGACCAAGCAACTAACTATCTATGGAACAGGCGCTCCCGTGCGCTTCGTAGATCGTCCGAAATTGGAAGCCATTCTGAATCGCGCCCAAAATAAAGGCTATGGCGTGAGGACGTTGCTGCATGAAATTGTGCAGAGCGAACTATTTGTCAAAAAGTAGCTTGGGGAATAGAACACGGATGACACGGAAACGGCACAGATAAACACGGTTTCTTGAAGAGTTACAAGATTTTTTGCTGTCCGTGCAAATCCGTCGTTTCTGTGTCATCCGTGTTCTATTTCTACCCGTAAAGGAAAACACCATGAAAAAATCATCCGTTTCAATGCCGAATGTGTCCACGGGACGCGCTTTACCTCGCCGCCAGTTTCTGCGCGGCGCCGGCGTATTACTGGGCTTGCCGGTGCTGGATGCTATGGTGCCCGCTTTTGCACGCACCGCCTGGGGCGCAGAGAAGAATGAAGCGGTTGAAGCCACTGGCGACACGCCGCCGCGCCGTGTTTTGGGCATCTGCAACAACCTCGGTTTGGTGCCGGACAAGTTTTTCCCTGATGAAAAATCCATCGGGCGCGGTTATGAACTGTCTCCTTATCTTCAGCGCTTAAAGGATTACCAAAACGATTTCACGGTTTTTAGCGGCGTTTCGCATCCTGATGTGGACGGCGGCCATCCAGCCGATAACTGCTTTTTAACAGCGGCAGCGCATCCCGGACGCGGCGGCTTTCGTAACACCATTTCACTGGATCAATACGCCGCCGAGCGTTTGGGACATCTGACGCGGTTTCCTTCGTTGACTTTAGGTGTAAACGTCGAGAAAGGTCAGCGCAGCCTGTCGTGGACGGGCGGGGGTGTGCTGATTCCGTGTGAAGACAAAGCCTCCGAGGTTTACAAGAAACTGTTTTTGCAGGGCAGCAAGGAAGAAGTGGAGGCCCAATTGCGCCGCTTGCGCTTAGGCCAGAGCATCATGGATTCGGTTGCCGGACAAGCCAAAGATTTACAGCGCCATGTTGGCCCGCGCGACCGCGAACGCCTTGACCAATACTTTACCGGCGTGCGCGAATTAGAACAGCGCATGACCATGTCGCAGGAGTGGGAAAAGAAAGACAAACCCAAAGTGGCCGCCGGTGTGCCGCTTGACCCCGCCAGCCCGCGCGCTTATATGGAAAAAGTGAAAACCATGTATGACATGGCGCGCTTAGCCTTTGAAACCGATTCCTGCCGCTTTGTTACTCTAATGCTGGATAGCGTGGCCTCACCCGCTCTGGAAATTGACGGCAAGAACCTTTCGGACAGTTATCATAATCTGTCGCATCACGGCAGGTCGAAAGAAAAGTTAGAGGAGCTAAACACCATTGACGAATGGCACATGCAACTTCTGGCTGATTTGTTCGGCGGCTTGAAGAGTGTTAAAGAAGGCAACGAAAACTTGCTTGAACGCAGCATGATTCTCTACGGCAGCAACCTGGGTAACGCCAACACTCACGTTACTACCAACCTGCCGGTTCTCTTTGCCGGCGGTGGCTTCAAACACGGCCAGCATTTGGCGTTCAACAGAGAATACAACTATCCCTTGCCCAACCTCTTTGTTTCCATGCTCCAGCGTTTGGGCCTCGAAACCGACAAATTCGCCTCCAGCACCGGCACCATGCGCGGCTTGGCGTAGTTGTGAGATTTTTTAGTATTGGCAGCTACCTTAGAAACCTATGTCAGGTGATGCTGTTTCACGCCCATCACGCTCTAATTCAACAAGTGCTGTAAACAGGCTGCCTATCGAGTTACTGTCAAGCGAACGGTTACTGCTTAGTGGCGGCAGTGGTGGTCCCTGGCCCTTTATCTGGTTGGTTATGTTGGCTTTTTATGGCGTAGGATTGTTGGTTCGTGAACTACATAAATTTTCTGATCCGTTTGTAGTGGCAGTCGGCATCGCCATTTCACTTTGGGCATTCCTGAGTTCAGGGCATTACTGGTTGACTACCAAGCGGTTAATATGGAAACCTCGTATTGGGCAGTTGCAGCAAGTGGCTTTGGATTCTATTGATAAAGAAGACATCCATGTAAAACCAGTTACAAGCTCAATTGTATTGCAAGGCAAAGCACCGCCAGGCCGAATAACCATGTCTCACATCAGTGGCTTGAATCGTTTGTGGGGCGCCTTACTATTATTTAGCTCAATGGATAGTGATGCTCTTGAGCCAGATAAAGAGCTTGGTGATGTTGTTATTTGGAAAGCGATGCGTGTGGAAGGATTGGTTATTCAATCGGGAATAGCAGTGCTACGTCCTGATTACTTAGCGTTTTTACCTGTAGAAAATGCAAACGATCCAGGAGAAGTTCTCAAAGATAGTGTAACCAAAGCCATAATAGCCTCTGCGTTTATCACTTTTGAAGCCGAAGCAAAATATCCAGTAGATCTCTTAATTCAAGTTCTTCGAGAGAAAGCCCCTGAACAGTTTGATTCCTCTATTGGCGAATTGGCCCAGGGACGAGGTGGATTTATATGGCGACCTCACGAGACTCAGGTTAGGAGAAGATCAATTCCACTGCGTCGTCGCCATTTGGCTTTGTGGTTTGATAATGGGCCTGTTAGTGTGCGCGGTGCTCTTGATCCTGCACAGATAAATTCAGCACAGTTGTTGCTTTCGTCGTGGAACTTAATTCATAATTGAGCGCGTTTGCTAATGAATAGAAATGACCGACCAAACTCAGAAATTGGTTGTAGCGTAATAGAAAAGTGAACTGGGATTTGTGGTATCGAAAATGCCCTATCCAGTTCGCGTGGTGATAAGAAGACGTAACAGAGAAATCGCCGCAGTAGTAAAACAGGGCAGGCGCCAAAAGTATGGGGCGTCTGCCCTGTTT
>DASWNL010000743.1:0-15390 GCA_036399215.1 Abditibacteriaceae bacterium | reverse complement strand
GTTAATAAGGCTTCTTTAACTCAAAATTCAAAACTCAAAACTCAAAACTCATGAAATGCCTCGCCGTTCGCCCCTTACCTTTCTTGTGTGGTTGTTTGTCGTGTGCGTGCTTTTGGTGGCGTGGTCGCAGCGGGCGCGCGGACAAGGCAAAGTGGCCTTGCCTGATAGCTTGGCCCTGGCGCTTTTGCGTCCGGGACAGGTGGCTTTTAACAGCATCGGCGCCTGGTTTTCGGATGTGGGACGCGTTATGGTGCGGCGCGGCGATATTATCAAAGAAAATAAGGGGCTGCGCGGACGCATCGCTGATCTGGAAAATCGCAATCGTCGCCTGCTGCGCTATCAAAAAGAAAACAAAGAATTGCGGCGCCTCTTAAAAATGCCGCCTTTGCCGGGTGGTAGATTGGTGTCAGCCGACGTGGTGTCGGGTGATGCGACCAATTACGCGCGGCGCTTGATTATCAATGCCGGCGCGCGGCAGGGTGTGCGTCCTAAAGATGTCGTATTTAACGCGCAGGGCGTTTTGGGGCAAGTCATCGAAGTAGACCGCGTTTTCAATACGTCCACAGTTTTATTGTTGACGGATCGTATGTCCGGCATTGGCGCGATGGTGCAACGCACTGCCGCACGCGGTTTGTTGCAGGGCAACGGTTCGACAGCCTGCACTATGTCGTATCTTGATTTGCACGCCGATGTGCGCGAAGGTGACCTGATTGTAACATCAGGAGATTCAACAATTTTCCCCAAGGGCTTGATTTTAGGCCGCGTCATGCGCGTGAGAAAAAACAAAACTTATTCGCAAACTACAGCGGAAATCGAACCTGCCGCGCCCGTTGACCAAGCTTCTGCCGTCTTAATCCGTGTGCAAGCCGGAGCACGGCAAGGATGAAGGATGAAGGCGGAAGGATGAAAACTTTCCGCCTTCATCCTCATCCCTCATCCTTCCTATGTGGCGCATCGCAATTCTGCTGTGGTTAGCTTTCGTCTTGCAAACAACATGGTTCTGCCAGCCATTTAACACACTGGGGGGCGCACGCGTGGATTTGCCGCTTTTGGTGGTGATTTCCGTTGGTCTTTTGTGGGGGGCGCGCGTCGGGTTAATATGCGGTTTAGCCGCGGGCTTATTAAGCGGTGTTATCACCTCCTACAATCCAGGTTCATTAGCGATTTCACGTCTTATTGTAGGCGGCATCTGCGGCACTTTTGACCGACGCTTTTCACATGATAATCCACTGGCCGTCCCACTTTGCATGGCGGGGGGCACTTTGCTGGCTCATGTGTTGTTTGGTCTTATGTCGCCGGCAGATTTTGCCCAGCCCTGGGGGCGCTTTTGGGGGACGGTAGCTCTCAATACGGTCTTTGGCACATTGCTGCATCTGGGGTTATTGCAAATGGGCTTTGCACCGCGCGATGAAGGGTAGCAGTATTTAAGGCGTGAACCCTTCGTTGTATTTAAGGTTTGAATTTTTTGGACGACTTGATGATTTTGCACGCCGAGCAATTTGCTATACTGGGCAAAGCCATAAGACGAAACACAAACAAGCAGCACAAGTAAAAGAATAAGCAAATTCTTCTTCGCAAAGTTTGCAGGGGAACAAATTTGTGTAGCCGGGAATCTACTTTTGAATGCCCGTCGCTTTTCTCAAATACGGGCGGGGTTATCGTAAGAGTATCGTGAGAGAATTGCAAGGAGACGCGACTTGATGAGGAACTTGCTCAACAACATGAAACAGCGCCGCTGGGGCGCTTGGAATTGCGCGGTTTATGCGCTCTTAGCCGTTGTCGGCTTTGTGACGCTGAACGTCGCCGGTTGCGGCGGCGGTGGCGGCCCGGAAGGCCCTGGTAGAGGCACCGTTAACGTTACCCTGACGTTTCGGGATCAAACAGGCAATCGCATTAATGTGACCGGCACGCTGGTTAACGGCGCTACAACGGTGAACTTTACTTCAGCCGGCGGCGATGCCGTTCTTTCCAATATTCGTCCCGGCACTTTCACCGTTTCGGGCACTGCCAATGGCGCCCCTTTCTCGCAGGAAATTACCATTGGCACTGATCAGGGACAGAACATCCAGATCATTCCAGGACAAGCAAGCACTGGCACTCTGGTCACCGGACGTATGTTCCTTAACCGGGGCGACCCCACAACCGGACGCTGCACCAATCCCGGTGCCGATACGGCTTTGACGGCGCGCGTTTTGATTCGTGCCCGCAATCGCAGCACCGGTTTGATTGTGGCTTCGTTCATCCGCGAACAGCAACCGGCCAGCACCCCGGACGATCAAAAAGGCGTTTTTGCCGTCTTGCTGCCGGCTGGTGCTTATACCCTCGAAGTGCGCCAGGCGCCTCCAATTTCGTCCTCCCAGGCTTCGGCACCCTTTACCGGCAACAGCGGCATTTTCAACGTGCCGGCCACCACGAACGTTACCATCTGCGTAAACGAAGGCACTTCAGCGCCCAACGGCACGCCGACGCCAACGCCGTCGTTGACTCCGATTCCAACCATCACGCCTGGCCCGTCGCCTACGCCTGGCCCGTCACCCACGCCCACACCGGGAGGCCCCTCGCCGACTGCGACCAATACGCCGCGCCCGACCAACACGCCCACGCCCACACCGGGAGGCCCGCCGCCCGGCCCGACGTTTACCCCGGCTCCTACTTTTACCCCGACGCCAGTTGGTGGGGGTGGAGGCGGCAATCCAACGCCGACGCCAATCGGCGGTGGGCCACCCAATCCGCCGTTTTTGCAGTCCGGCAAGAGTGTGAAGAAAAGCGTAAATCGCTAAATTGAGAAGTAGTTTTTAGACGCTCCTGACAAAACCCAAAAACCGCACGACTAAGTCGTGCGGATTTTGGGTTAACCCCAACCCCCCTGGTAAGGGGGCTATGCTCTGATTTGGTCGAACATAGATTGTTTGATACTAAAACAGAAGCGCCCTATTTTAACCCCCTTGGCAAGGGGGATGAGGGTTAATGGCTTCTTAGCGAGTCCTACCGGCCCGTGTCACGATTAAAAACGCAGCGGCCAACGCAGCGACTTTAAGGGCTTTGCGTGCGGCGCCATGCGTTTCTATAAAATTGCCAAGACTTTTCCCTTTGGCCTGCGCGCTGAAATCGCCGCCTACACGGCCTCGATTATTAATGGGCTGGAACATATTGTCCGGTGCGTCCGGCGCTTTTGGCTCATTGGTTTGCTGGCCCTTGACCATCGTGCGCCGCACTACGGCGTCTGTCAGCGCTGGAGAAAGGCGCCGACTGAGAATAAAGGCTTGCGCCGCGCCACCGGCTGTGATTTCGCGTGTGGGATGCACAGCGGCGTGCAAAATAACTTCGGCTACCACGCCGGGTTGGTAAACCGGTGGCGCGGGTTGAGGCTTGACCCCCATTTTGGTGCGCGCATTATTAAAAAGCGGCGTGTTAATGCCTGCCGGTTTGACATCGGTGACATAAATGGGAACGCCTTCATCTTCCAATTCCAGTCGGAGGGAATCCAAAAATCCAGTCATGCCGTGCTTGCTGGCGCCGTAGGCGCTTTGCAAAGGCAGCGAAACGGTTGATTCCACTGATGAAACATGAATAAGCGCACCTTGACCGCGCTGGCGCAGATAGGGTAGAGCTGCTAAAGCGCCGTGAATTTGGCCTAAGAGATTGACTTCCAACACGCGACGAAACTCTTCGGGCGTGGTGTCTTCAAAGCGGGCGTAAATTGAAATTGCAGCGGTTTGCACCCAGGTATCAATGCCGCCAAAACGCTCGGCGGCCTGGTGAGCAACGTTCTGCACCTGGTTAAAGTCGGCGGCATCGGCCACAACGGCAAGTGCTTCGCCGCCTTGTTGTTGGATGTCTTCAACTAAAGAATCCAGACCGTTTTTGCCGCGCGCTGCCACGACGACTTTGGCACCGCTTTTGGCGAATTGTAAGGCGGTTTCACGGCCTATACCGCTGGAAGCGCCAAAAACAACCACCACTTGCTCGTTTAAGGGTTTGAGGGAGCCGCTTTTTTCGCCACCGCTTATAGCACTGGCCATGACACTGTCGGGATCCAACTTGTCCTGCATCGTATGCTGCACATTTTGTAAAACAGGCCCGGCAGCTTCGCGCGCTTTATCGCTGAATTCGTGAGCTTTTTCGCCCACCAGATGGGCAAGGTCTTTGGCTTTGCCCACTGTGGCGGCGCGCAGGCTTTCGCCCACTTGCGCTTTGATTTTGTCGGGATTCAATTTGTCTTGAATGGCATCAATCGTGGCGCTCATACGCTCACGCGTAGCTTCGATGTCATCGCGGATTTCAGCGGCGTCCTGTTGCCCGGCTTGCGTTTCTTCGGCCTTTTCCGGCATGTTATGGTGGCCGTTTAAATCTGCTGTTTCGCCCATTGCACGTCCTCCTGTAGCGTTCGCACGGTTTCCTTTGGCGCGAGGCTGGCTTTTTTCAAAGCGTTAAGGCCAATCATCGCTAAAGCGCCTGCAATGACCAGCAAGGCGCCAGCTACAATCAAAGCGGCCAGCCACGGTGCGACAACAGTGGACAAGCCACAAATCGCCGCGACGATTAAAGCGAACAGCGCAAAAACCACGAAAAGGGCAGCCACAACGAGCAGAATGGCGTTTTTCACGGTGCGCGAAATGTTTTCGGACATTTCAGTTTTGGCGAGTTGCACTTCCTTGCGCATCAGGTTGCTCAAATCGCCCGATAAATCGCTGAACAGTTCGCCCAGCGACTTGTTGGAATTGGTAGATGCTTGCATTTTGCCTCCTAAAAGTTTCAAGGTTGAGTTATTGCCGACTAAGATTCGCCCCAGGCGCGGCGAATGTCCGGGTCAACATCGTCGTCTTCCTCATCCTCGTCGAGTTCCTCTTCTTCGTCCAATTCATCTGTGGTTTCATCATCAGTCACATCGTCGGCATTGGTGTTTTTTTCAACACCAAGCTTGTTACCAAATTCATCATCACGTCGCATAAAAGCCTCCTCGGCATCAAAAAATCAATGGGCCGTTCGTTTTCTTCAGACAAGAATTACTACGGAATCATTCAATAATGATTCTTCAATAATTCCTCAAAAGAACTTCGCAAATGAAGGGCCGAAGCGTGATGAGGCTGGTTTGCGATAGGACTAACAAAACCTCAATCTCCGTGTTAGCCTTGTGTTAGCTTCTTTGTCGCATTATCTCACTTCAAAAAGGAATTAGAATGGCAATCGAACAGTGGATGTCCTGGGAAGGCGGCGTGGATTTAATCGCCCTGACACCGGAGAACGCCGCAGGCCAAATGCCGAATATCATTGTGCATGTGGCGCGCATGGTGCATACACCAGTCGGCAGCGCGCCGGCGGGCATGATTTTATGGCAGCCCGACCCGAACGCGCCGCCGCAAATCGCCGGTTTCGTTTCGCCTGATCCTCAAGTCGGTGCCTATTTCGGCCCGCATATTTTCGCGGGAACGCCTTTTGAAAACGGCCCGGTGCTGGAAGGCTCGATTGAAATCTCCTTCAGCGAAACAGAGGGCGCCCGTGCCCGCGTTACGGTGGGCGACATGGTTTTTGAATCGCATCTCAGTGACATCGGCCCGCTGGAGTTGATTCATCGCGGGCTTGGCGAAAGTGGTAATATGATGCCGTTCGCTCAGCAGGGGCTTGAAGGCAATGCACAAAGCGCCACTTTAAAAATTAATGGCGAAAATGTGCCTTTAATTTTGCCCCCGGCAACCCTGAGCGGCGCGCCTGCCGCTGCCTGGGCGCCCTCTGGCCTTTACGCGCGTTAAGGTTCGCTAAGAGTTCTCTGTTCGCGATTTTCATGCAGCGTTTTCGGTCACAATCGTTTTGGCTTTTCATATCTGGCCCGAACCCGGCTTTGAGTTCGGGCCAGACTGGCAGAGCATCGTTTATCTATAGCCGATAGACAAGTGATCGCGTGGCCGCCCTCGAAGCCGGGTTTCAGCATTACCTCACCAAGCCTGTTTCGCCTGTCCAATTTGCCGCTACAGTCGCTTTGCTGCTCAGCGATTAGAAACTCTTGTTTAGCTGCGCTTTTATTCGCCATGACGACAACTTTTATGAAATGGATTGCGCTATCTTCGCTTTTAATTCTGGCTGGCTGTCAGCCACGAGGGCCGCAAAACAGTGCCGGCCAGGGTGTTTCCTTAGCGCAGGCGCGCAGCGGCTTCAAAACGGTTTTAACCGCACCTGTCAGGGCTAAAGAACCAGCCGAAACTGCGCCATCCGCCATCTTCCGCACGCTTAAATATCCGGCGCCTGTTGGCGAATTGACTGCTTATTTGTCGCCCGCTCCGGGTAATGGCAAAAAGCATCCGGCGATTATCTGGATTACCGGCGGCGATTGCAATTCGATTGGCGATGTGTGGTCTCCCGCCTCGCCCGATAACGATCAAACCGCAGCAGCTTATCGCAAAGCGGGTATTGTAATGATGTTTCCTTCGCTGCGCGGCGGTAATGATAATCCTGGCACCAAAGAAGGCTTTTTAGGCGAAGTCGATGATGTTTTGGCCGCCGCAAAATACCTGGAAAAGCAGCCCTATGTTGACCCTAAACGCATTTACCTGGGCGGGCACAGCACCGGCGGCACTTTGGTGTTACTGGTGGCACAGGCTACCAATCGTTTTCGCGCCGTGTTTTCGTTTGGCCCGGTCGAAGATGTGGCCGGTTATGGCGCCGATTCCGGCTTTTTGCCTTTCGATATTTCCAATGAAAAAGAAGTCGAACTGCGCTCGCCCGGCTATTGGATGGCCTCGGTTCAATCTCCGGTTTGGATTATTGAAGGCGTTAATGACGGCAACATAGATTCGCTGCGCGCTATGAAAAACAGCTCGCCTAATGCCAAAACACATTTTGTGGAAGTTCAGGGCGCCGATCATTTCAGTGTTTTAGCACCGACTAATGAGCTTATCGCGCAGAAGATTTTGCAAGATACCGGCGCCACCAGTAATCTGGCACTTTCCGAAGCCGAAGTCAATTCCCGTTTTGGCCGATAGGAATTTTGATGTGAAAGTTAGCGGCGCGTCCAAATAGCACAGAGAATCACGTAAATTAAAAGGCCAGTCATCATAAAGATGTTGGCCTTTTAATTTTGCAGATTTTACCAGGCTTATGTTAGGCACCACTGTCAGGCAGCGCGCACTTCAATGATTTCCCAGTGCGGCACCATGCTGGAAGTTTCATGATGGCCCAACACCACAATAGCGTTGCCCTCGTGTTGGGCGGCGGCTTCGATGTGTTCCTGCGTGAGATTGACGATTTTTCCAACACCGCGAACGGCATGTGTGCCCGGCTCTTTGGGATGACCTAACTGCGCCCAGCTTTTTTGAATGCGAAGCGACATAAATAAGAAATTCCTTTGCGACTAAACTATCTTTAATAAGAGCGTATTTGAAAGTTTACGCTCAATGACTTTCATCATTTTATCCCAATTGAGATGCGAAGCTAAATTGAAACGCAGGCTCTATTCTTATAACTAATCATTTCACTACAAAACCAAAGGCAAATAACAACAAGCGCGCCCCTTAAAGTGAGAAGCGCGCCTGTGAAATTCAAGAACCAAGATCAGCGAAGTTGCCTCATTAAGGAGGGCCAAGTGGCATTTGGTTGTTGGCATTTCCATAATAGTTGAGCAATCTGCTGCCCAACAAGCCTACTGCTGCCACTATCACCAGCGCAAGCAAGCTAAGCAAGAGGCCATATTCCACCAGGGTTTGGCCTTCTTCTTCAAAAATCAATCGTTTCAGCATCGCTGCACCTCCTTGCTTTCGAGATGGCCTGCCTTGCCTGAGCTGTGAGCCACAAGATAATGGCGCACGGTTTGAAATTGCCGGCGTTGCAGGTCTCTATATTGAATCCGTAAGTCCACGGTTGGGCTTTTTGCTTCGACTTAAAATTCACTTACCAACTCTAAGTCAGATGATTTTTATTATAGCCCATATGAGTAATTTCAGATGTTGCACTTACTCTCATGGTTACGAATGGTTAGCGCGCTGTAATGCATCAAAGTAGCCAAGTCCATATTACTTGCGTTCGATGCACCCGATGAATTTTAAGTAAGATTCATCTGATTTTCCTCTGAGCTTAAAACCACAAAAGCCCGCTTCTGCAATGCAGAAACGGGCTTTGTTTTGCCTGAGATGAACAGGATTAGTTGTTCATCTGGTTGGCAGCGGCGTTGAAAGTGTTGGAGATACGACGACCCATCAGTGTCAACACAGCAATCACCACGAGGGCGATCAGCGAGATGAGCAGACCGTATTCCACCAGTGTCTGTCCTTCTTCTTCTTGAAAAAATCTTTTAATCATTCTGTTCACCTCCTCGTCCTCGTTAATTTCTTAATGACAACATTCTTCATTGTCTACGGGTATTCTACCACAAGAAATCGTGTGTTTAACAAGAAAATCAATTTTAGTCTGTTGGTAATAGATTATTAACAGCAGAATCTAAGTTTCTTGCGCAACACTTTGGACGACTCGCGGCTCTTGATGCATTATTCTTGCCAACAGGAGCATTGACTTAAGCAGAATTTGTTTTATTGATCTTTCCGTTCCCAGATAACGGCGTGTTTGTCCTTGTAAATTGGTTTCCAACGCGGACTGCTATTGATGTATTCGTAGAACGGCTTAATCTTGCCCTCTTTCATTGTTTCATTGATAAAAACATGGCTTATTTGCAAATCATACAGTAGTTTCTGGCCGCGCGGTTTTTTGTAGGTAATGTCAAAGTAGTCGGTCATTAATTGATCGGGATAAGCATTGATTAGATCAATATAAAGCGGCGGCTGACCGTATAAGTGCCAGTTGAGGTAACTGGACGTTGAATAGTCGGCCAACAAGCGCGCTTGAGGATGCTTTTCCTTGATAAATTGTGCGGCTTCCACGGGTAATTCAGGCGCTGTTGAGTGTAGTGGCCAAAAGTCTTGCGGCATGGCGCTGATAGTCATGCAAACCAGCGAAGCAATAAGAGTCGCGCGAGTTAACAATCGCGTGCGCGGCGGCGGTTCACTATCTTGAGCAGTCGAATCTTCAATGTGTTCTGCTGTCTGCTTTGTTTTCGGGAGGCGCAATAAGGCCCAGAATCGAGTGGTTTCCAAAGAGGCAGCATTGGCGGCCATGACTAACAAGCAAATCTGTGCCATTTGCGCGATTTGACGGCGCGCTAACACGTAAGACACAATGGCAAAGAGCAGCCACAGTAAATGAGCCACACGCTTGCGCGGGCTATTCAGCCAGGCACTTAAAGAAAGCAGGCCAATTAAACCCGTAGTGACTATGGCTTCGGGTGACATGGCCGGCTCTTTGAAAATGTGCTGCCACTCGCTGATGTAAGAAAACTTCTGGCTTCGCACTTCGCTCAGCGATGACCAGTAAGCGATGCCATAAGGATTGATGTTAATGGCCAGAACGCCAAGCAAAAGCACGCCGCACAATAACAAAGTCGGGCGCAATGAACGTTTTTCTCTTAAATCCTGTAATCCCTCACCTATAATCGTTAGCCCAATGAAAACCAGGCCCGTCGCCACACCGCCATGAAAATTGGCCCAGACCACGAATAACAAGAACACACCAACCAAACGCAAAACTAAATGATCGGGCAGACCTTGTGAATTATCCGGCGTTATATCGCGGCGTTCTGTCCACACCAATAAAAACGTCATTAACATCACTAAGAACAGACTGCTGAACAGTTCGGGACGCGGATGGATGCGTGGCGAAAAGCACCACAGCATCATGGCGAAAAGAAATGGCGTAAGAACAGTAACCCGCGCCCGGCGCGCCCAAACTTGCCACATCCATAGCAAAATAACCAGCGCCACCAGCACGGTCAAACCCAGAGCGCGTGTTGCGCCCATTTCGAGACTAACGCCATCAAGACATTTGAAGAAAAGAAGTTGGCTTAGCCAGGAATGGTAAACCCATGAAACCGGCGTGCCCGGCCCCCACAAAAACAGAGTTTCATCAGGAACACGGCCATTTTGCGCCATCCAACGCCCGATAGCGGCGTGCGCCCAAAAGTCATCTATGCCGCGCAACGGTTGCCAGGAAAAAACGCAGCACAACACTATTAAAATCGGCAAATACCATTTGGGTAAGAGCGCCAAGGAGCTAGAGTTCATGTAAGAGATTAAATTGGAAATTAGGGCGCTACGCGGCGAAACAGTATCGCAGGGCCGCTTTTAAAAGCATACTTTTTCCAACCCGGTGTGCGCGATAATTCTTCAACCAAAGGCTCTTGTAGTTTGGGATTAAGCAGTGCATCGCTGTAACCTTCCCGTGTTAAAACCGCACCGGCATTACGCGGATTGTTATTGAATTCCAGATACTTCTTCCAGTATTCATCGGGATACAACTCAATGCGCGGATCAGCATTAGGCAAGGTTTTTGGATACAAAGCCCACATCAAATACGAGCCAAAAACCATTTCGTTATACAACTTGCCGCGCGGCGGATGCTTTCTTAAAAAGTCAATGGCTTCAACCGGCGTGGTATTTTCAATCAAAAGTGGCGGGTCGTCGGCAAATCCAAGGGGAAATTTGCCTTGAGGCGTTGGTGCAAAGCGCGCCTGATAAGCGGGCGGCAAAGGCAACTCTGGCTTAATCCAGGGCAATGCCGGCACGATTAGAAACAAAAGCAAAAACGCCATGACCGCATTCATGGCATAAACCGCGGGTGTCGGTTCCGGTATTGCTTTTTGCGCCTTTAATTTCGCACTTACAAACGCCGCCATAAAAGCGCCGCTAAAAGCCGGTGCGAAAAACAAGGCAAACCAGACAATAGCGCGCACGTTGCGAAATCCCATCGCGACAAGGGCTAAAAGCGCGAGAATTTCTCCAGCGCGCACGCCACAAGGCGCGCAAAGCCACTTATCGGCGCGTGGCGCGCTTTTATAAATCAAATAGGCCAATAAAAACGGTGCAATAAAGAAAACATCGCTGTTCCACTCCAGAAAAGAGGGCCGCTGCCATTCAGCAATAAACTTTTGCGAGGTATAATTGCCCGCCAGGCCGAAGGCATAATGATAAATACCCGCCCCGCGTGGGTTTATCATGGCCGTTAAAGAGCATAATCCGGCTAACGCCAAAAGCTGGTAGCGCGCGGTTGTGGAAAGCACCGCGCCAAAAAAGGTCAAATGGCGCGCGGCGTGAATCCACTCACCAACGCAGACCATCCACAATGCAATGAGCGCCGTCAAAAAAGCGCCATGCAGGTTCGACCATAAAGCCAACGCGACACCAAGCAACAGCATCAAAATCGGGCGCGCACGGTCGTTAAAAGGCCATTCATAAACCGCGAAAGTAAAAAAGGCAAAGAGCGGAAAAGAAAATGTCTGGGGACGCACATCCATGTTCAGCGCCGACATCAAGAAAGTCAGCAACGCGGCTAAAGCAGCCACGTGCGCCGCGCTGTTTTCAATTTCCAAAAGCTGAGCAGGGCTTTCCTGCCCGCTTAATTGAGCATGGGCCACGCGACGCGCCCGACGAAAGGCGGCCCAGGCGATAAGCGCATAGGCAAAGGCCATGCAAGCGCTACGAAAAACCGCAATCCAATCTAACCCCCCGCTTCCTAAGATTTTGTAAAACGCCCAGTGTGCTATCCATCCTTGATTGAAATAGGGAGTATCCAGTGGCACCCCGGTAGAAAACAGATTTTGGGTGGGAATATGTCCGGTAGTAGCCGTGACAGAGCCGGCCCGCGCGTGATACCAAAAATCATTGGGCGAAATGGGCAGGCAAAGCGAATAAATTGCCACACACAACGGCATAAACATGAGCCACAACAGGCTAATGCGACCCCACCAGGGGACAGTTGCCAATTTGCGTGAAATATCATCCTGCGAAAATTGCATGGTGAAAACGCAGTTTAAGAGTTACTTCTACCTTGAACAAAACAAAGCCCGCTTCTGCAATGCAGAAACGGGCTTTGTTTTGTGAGAACAACCAACATCAGTTATTCATCTGGTTAGCGGCGCTGCGGAAAGTGTTGGAGATACGACGACCCATCAGTGTCAACACAGCAATCACCACGAGGGCGATCAGCGAGATGAGCAGACCGTATTCCACCAACGTCTGGCCCTCTTCTTCTTGAAAAAATCTTTTAATTATTCTGTTCACCTCCCCAAACTTTGTTAACTGTTAAAGCGCTTTTGTTTCGCGCAAAGTTGACTAATTTGTCTTTCCGAAACTACATCAGGCGGTTGCATAATGACCCATGCCATTATGGAAATAATATACAAAAGTCCGCCGATGAAATAGACATCGGCGGACTTTTGCTATGCCAGACGACTACACGCCAGGCAGATGAACAGGATTAGTTGTTCATCTGGTTGGCAGCGGCGTTGAAAGTGTTGGAGATACGACGACCCATCAGTGTCAACACAGCAATCACCACGAGGGCGATCAGCGAGATGAGCAGACCGTATTCCACCAACGTCTGGCCCTCTTCTTCTTGAAAAAATCTTTTAATCATGTTCTTGCCTCCTGCAATGAGTGCGCCGGTGGGATTTCCTTACGGATGGCCTATCATCATTACAGAGTAGGCCAGACGGCGCGTTGCACTCATAGATGCAACTGTTTGGCCATTTGCTAAAATTGGAAGAGGTTTGCGAGGGATTATGCCAGGGTTATTATAGTCCCGCGCTTTTCTTAATCCCTGACACCGGCCAAATTGCTATAACTTTAATAGATGCAAAATTCTGTAAATTCTTTGGTTGAACTTTCTCATGACAAACCTCATGAAAAATCGGTCGGTCTGATTTCGCTGGGCTGCTCGAAAAATTTGGTAGATAGCGAAGTAATGCTGGGCTTATTGCAAGGAGCCGGCTATCGCATTACGGCTCATGCCGATGAAGCCGATGCCTTAATTGTTAATACCTGCGGCTTTTTAGGAGCCGCTGTTGAAGAAAGCCTGGAAACTCTTTCTGAAATGGCCGCGCACAAGCGCGACGGCAAATGTAAAGTCGTGGTGGCGACAGGTTGCCTGCCCCAGCGCGACGCGCAATTGATTAAAATGCGCGTGCCCGAAGTGGACGCCATTTTAGGCACCGGCGATTTTCCGCAAATCGTCGCTACGCTGAATGAAGCCTTCAATCCGCAATCCCAACTCAAAACGTCCTGCCCAGGGGGCACCCGTTCAAACCTTATAACTCTGTCCGTGACGCCAACACCGCGCCACACTTTTGTTTACGACCATGCAACTCCGCGTCTGCGCGCTACACCGCCGTGGACGGCTTATATAAAAATCGCCGAAGGCTGTGACCATACTTGCTCGTTCTGCATTATCCCGTCGTTGCGCGGGCCGTTTCGCTCGCGGCCTATAGAATCTATCGTTCAGGAAGCCACGCGCTTAGCCGAAAGCGGCGCGCGGGAAATTGTGCTCGTCGCGCAAGATTCGACGCGTTATGGCCTCGATTTATATAAAAAATGGGCGCTGGGGCCGCTTTTGCAGGAACTATCAAAGATCGAAAAGTTGGATTGGATTCGCGTTTTGTATGCTTATCCTTCGCAAGTAGACGATGCGTTTATCGAAGCGATTTGCACAGCACCGCGCGTGGCCCGTTATCTCGATATTCCCTTACAGCACGCCAGCCGCGAAGTCTTAGCGCGTATGAGACGCGGCGGCCATGCCGAAAGTTATGGGCGCTTGTTAGACCGCTTTCGCGCTTTGTGCCCGGAGATTACCATTCGCACCAGTTTCATTGTTGGCTTTCCCGGCGAAAGCGAAGCGCAATTTCTTGAACTATGCGATTTCGTGAAGGCGCAGCAGTTTGATCGCATTGGTGTTTTCAAATACTCTGACGAAGACACAGCGCTTTCGCGTGGTTTGGATGGTAAAGTCGCGCCCGAAGCCATCGAAGAGCGCTATCACACTCTGCAAGCCTTGCAACAAAAGATTTCGCTGCGCAAAAATCGGGGTTTCATCGGCAAGACTATAGATGTGCTTTTGGAAAGCGAAGAGCCGGGCGCTCTGATTGGCCGCAGCCAGCGCGACGCGCCCGGTATTGATGGCAATGTGTTAGTGAAACTCACGCCACGCCAGCGCCGCGCTTTAAATCTGGGTGATCTGGTAAGAGTGAAAATCAGTGGCGCTTCGGAATATGATTTAAGCGGCAAATTGGCGGGATAAATTTCGTAACCATTTTCATGGCCTACCTTTGCGAAATTGCTATTGTTGTTCTGGCCCTGCTGTGCATTGCCCTGTGGAGCCTGTGGCGACGCGCGTTGCAATCAACGGGATCACGCGATCAATTATGGCGCAACGCGTTGACGGCTTTGGCCGCGCGCGATTATGAAAGCGCCGGTGCTTTTGCGGCCATGATTGAGGATGAAAAAGGCATTGAAGTCGCGCGGGGTGATGGGCGTGCTCTATTTGTTACTCTGCGCCGTATAATGCGCACCATTGAATCGCTGGAGATAGCCGAACGCGAACAGCAACGCGCGCGCCGCGATTTTGAAGATGTCTTGGCTTCGCTGCAAGATGGCGTTTTAGTGGTGGATGGCGAAGCGCGCTTGCGTTATCTCAATTCGGCAGCACTGACGTTTTTCGGTGTGCGCGTGGAAGATGTTTTGGGCGCGCAAATATTAGAAGCCTTACCTTCATTTGGCCTGGAAGCAGCCGTGCAGCAAGCCCTGCGCGAAGGTAAACCGAACGCGCGCGAAGTGCAGCTTTTTTCACCTCGCCACCGCGAGATTTTCCTGCGCGTGGCCCCCGTGCGGCAAAGTGATGGGACAGTAACCGGCGTCGTCGCGATTTTGCAAGACCTCACCGAAATGCGCCGCCTCGAACGAGTGCGCCGCGATTTCGTGGCAAACGCTTCACACGAACTGCGCACGCCGATTGCCACTATTCGCGCGACCGCTGAAACCGTGCTCGATTCGCCGGACGACCCTGAACTCATCAAAAGATTCGTGCCGCATCTGGTATCCGAAGCCGAACGATTATCGCGTTTGGTTAATGATTTGTTGGATTTAGCGCGGGCCGAATCACGGGCCGAATCGCCCGAAGCCATAACCAAAACACCCGTTAACTTAAGCGATATGGCACGCGAAGTCATTGGGCATTTGCAAGACAAAGCCACCAAAAATGAAGTGACTTTGCACTGCGACTTGCAAGATGAAGTGCATATTGAAGGCGACGCTGCGGCTTTGGAACAAGTCGTTTTCAATTTGGTGGACAACGCTTTGATTTATACGCCTCAGGGCGGTAGCGTAACGCTCAAAGTCAGCTATCCCGACAAACCACCAATTATAAACTCCACCGCAGATGAGGCCGCTTATATCATTGACAATGATGGCGCCGGTTCCGGCAAACACCAGGCAAAACGTGCCGAAAATTTCAGCCGCGCATTTTCGATGAAGTGGCATAAAAAATTAAGCAGTGGGAAGCATGACGCGAAAGGTTGTGCCCTGA
>DASWNL010000742.1:0-4868 GCA_036399215.1 Abditibacteriaceae bacterium | reverse complement strand
ATCTTTTACTACCGCTCGCGCTTGCGTTTGACTGTGCCGAATGAATGCTCTTATCTGGTGGTTAAGCCGGTGTGGGCCGCGCCTTTGTCGCGGCCCAATCAGTATCTGGCCTTGCTTAACGGCAAAGATGAGGAGATTACTTTGCTGGCTGATCCGAGCGTGCTGAAACCAAAATCGTGGGAAGCCACGCAGCAAGAGTTGCGGCAGCGTTATCTCACGGCTACGGTGCAAATTATTCATAGCGTGCGCCAAGAGTTCGGCGCGACTTACTGGCAGGTGCAGACCGACCGGGGCGAGCGCGAATTTATCACACAGAACTTGCAGGAAAACGCTTTCTGGATTTCAGATGATCACCTGCTGTTAGCCGATGTAGACGGTTCGCGCTTTGAGATTCCTTCGATTGCCGCACTGGAAGCGCGCAGTCGCCATTTGCTCAGTGAAATTGTGTAAATGAGATAGCGTAACGGCGTGTTAAAATAAGTGCCATGAAACCCGATGGCGTGGGCACCGATGAGCGTCTGGCTCCTACCGAAAAGCGCCGTTCAAGCGCTTCAGTCGAGCGCGATGTCATGCGATTGGCGCTGATCTTTACGTTGATAGCGATCCTGATTTTAGGCGGCTATTATTACTCCAAACGCGCTAAAATGCCCGATCTAAGCTCAGATAATCCGGCGTTGCAAACGCCGTGAACCACCATAAGCCTTGCGCGAGAAAGCAGCGTTGGCTAAGTTGTGAAAGGCGGCATGGTGAAAACCGTGTCGTCTATTTCATTTCAAGGACATCTATTCGTGAGCACCGAAACATTGAACGAAACATTAAATGAAGAGCAGGTCGAAACTATCTCGGCGGCCAGAGATTTCGGCGTGCAGAGCTACTGTTTTCGCCACTTCAAGCAGAATACCGAAGTCGCAAAATTGGTCAAGAAAATCGGCGTCAATAAAATCGAAGTGTGCGCTGTTCACGCCGATTTTAACGACCTGCCCGATTGGAAAAAGATCGTCAAAATCTACCAGGATGCGGGCGTAGGCATCGTTTCCATCGGTGTGCAAACTTTTGTCGGCGCTGATAGCGAACGTAGCTGGTTTGAATGCGCAAGGGAAGCGGGAGCTAAACATATTTCAGCGCATTTCCGTGTGGATAGTTACAGCACCGCTATTCCAAAAACCGTTGAGTTATGCGAAGAATACGGCATCAAAGTCGGCATTCACTGCCACGGCGGCTATATGTTCGGTGGCTCACCGGATGTGCTTTCGCACCTGTTAGAGATTGGCGCACCGCACATCGGCGTGTGCATTGATACCGCCTGGTGTATGCAAATTGGGCCGCACCAGGGCAACCCCGTGAAATGGGTTGAGAAGTTCGGCGAGCGCGTTTACGGCGTGCATTATAAGGACTTCACTTTCGACCGCAACGGCCAATGGAACGATGTTGTGGTCGGCACCGGCAACCTCGATTTACCGGCGTTTGTCAGTGCCCTTGAAGCCAATAACTTCAGCGGTATGGCCGTTATCGAATACGAAGCCGATGTTGAAAATCCCGTTCCAGCCTTAACTGAATGCGTTAACAAGATGCGTTCATTAGCTGGTTAGGTCACTAAAGGAAAGCGGCACCAGAAATTTCATTCTGATGCCGCTTTTTCTTTTGTGAGGCACGCGTTATAAACCCACCAGATCAATAGCACCTGCAATGGCAAGCGCACCCATAAAAGCCACGAGGGCACCGTTTTGCCAAAGATTTCCATACCGTTTTGCGCGCCGTAAATATTGGCCGGAAAAACCGCTAAAAGCAGGGCAATCAAGCCCCAACCGGCGGCGCGTTGCGTGCGAGGAAACAACACGCCTAAACCTCCCGCAATTTCGGCTACGCCACTTAATGCCACCAACGCTTCGTGTGCCGGCAAATAATCCGGCATGATTTGCAAATAGGCTTGTGGCGAGCGAAAGTGATTGATTCCGGCGAGTATAAAAATCGCGCCCAGCACAGTTCGTGAAGCAGAAAATTTCATGAGCGCTTTTTGAACCAATACAACACAAATGAACCAAGCCCGGCGAATTTGTAAGATGGGTCAACGTATTTTTCGATGACGTAAAACATGAAGTAATAAAAGCGACAAAAACACCAAATCGCGATGGCCAAAAGCGCCGCGATGCGCGGGGAAAAGTTTTCCAGCAACAGCCCGCCCGCCGCCAAAAGGCCCGCGAATAAAAACAAAAAGCCTTTGAATATAATCAGCTTCGCGCTTTTGATGTCGCCGAGCATGGATGAATTATTTCTTGCCGTAAACCGCTTCCGGGTCGAAGAGCGGCTCTCCTTCAATCGCCATTGCGCCATCCTCATTGATGCGCTCGAAAAAGCAACTGCGATAGCCATGTGCGCAGGCCGCGCCGCCCACTTGCTCAATTTTAATCACGAGTGCATCGCGGTCGCAGTCAGCGCGCATTTCGTGGACGATTTGCACATTGCCTGAAACTTCACCCTTCATCATGATGTAACCGCGCGAGCGCCGGAAAACATGGGTTCGCTTTGTCTCCCATGTTTGCTTTACCGCGTCGCGGTTCAACCACGACACCATCAGCACTTCGCCGGTTTGCCAGTCTTGAAACACGCCGCAAACCAAGCCTTTATCATCGTATTTTAATTCATCGTAAAACATAGTTATTCCAGAGGTTAGGGGTTAGGGTCTGGAGACTGGTTTTAGCCTCCAGCCTCCAGCCTCCAGCCTCTAACCTTTATAATCTTACTTCCACCCCGCGCGCGGCAAGTTCTTCTTTGATCTGACGAATGCTGTAAATGCCGTAATGCACAATTGAAGCAACCAGAGCCGCTTCAGCTTTGCCGTAAGTCAGCGCGTCATAGATGTGGTCGATATTGCCCGCGCCGCCAGATGCAATAACGGGAATGTTTACAGATTCGGCAACCGCGCGGGTGAGTTCCAAATCATAGCCCGCCTGCGTGCCGTCACCGTCCATTGAGGTCAGAAGGATTTCACCAGCGCCGCGTTTTTCGGCTTCGCGCGCCCATTCAATGGCATCTTTGCCTGTAGGCGTGCGCCCACCATGCAGAAACACTTCCCAATGATTTTGGTCGCGCTGTTTTGCATCAATGGCGACTACCATACACTGCACGCCGAATTTGTCGGCGCCTTCGGAAATCAGATCAGGATTCTGAAACGCCGCCGTGTTAATGAAAACCTTGTCGGCCCCGGCGGCTAAAACCTGCGACATTTCATTGGTATGCTTTAAACCACCGCCAACTGTGAAAGGAATAAAGGCTTCTTCTGTAACGCGCGCCGCCAAATCGGCGATGATGCCGCGCCGCTCATGGCTGGCCGTAATATCGAGAAACACCAGTTCATCAGCCCCGGCGCCATCATAATAAGCGGCACGCTCAACCGGGTCACCGGCATCACGCATGTTTTCAAATTTGACACACTTCACCACGCGGCCATTGTTAATGTCGAGTGCGGGAATAATTCGTTTGGCAGGCATATAGTTTCAATTAACCACAGATGAATACGGATAAACACAGAAAAGACGGAAAACAGATGTGGCCCAGGCTCATTGGATGGTTGCAATTAGTGTTTTCTCCGCCAGGTCACGCCTCGCTGCTCCTCATGGATTTCACAAGTTACTCGCTCGCTATCGTTACAAGCTACCGAAAAACGCGATGCAGTGATCCATGTTACTTGCACAGTTTTCCAGTTATCAAAGGCCGAATCGGGAGTTGAAAATGACGTAATGGGATAGGCCTGATAATCAGAGTAAACAGCAAAGGAGAATGCGGTTGTGCTTCGATGTTCACCGCTATCAATCCAGTAAGTAAGTAGATTGAACCAAAATCTCTTTTGGGGTGCTTGTCGGATAACAAGTGTGAACGGCGCCCTGCGTGAGCGGGCAAATTCATGCCCGCGAATCCAGTTAAGCCAACAAATAAGAGGCAACGAAACTAAAACTACAATTACAACCCAGTATTTATGTTTCATTTACAGTTCTATCCCGTGCTACTGCCAGCAACTGCTTTATCGTGGCGGTGCCTTCGTAAAGCGCTTTGCCGACAATGGCGCCTTCGATGTTGGGGATATTCTTCAAAATGCGAATGTCGGTTGCTTTATGCACGCCGCCCGATGCGATTACAGGAATTTCTACTGCTTCGGCCATCTGGCGCATCGCTTCCGCATTGGGGCCAGAGAGCATTCCATCGCGCGCGATGTCGGTAAAAATAATGCGCGCACAACCGAAATCTTGCATGGTTTGCGCAAACGAAACGGCGGGAATACCACTGGTTTGCTGCCAACCGGCGACGGCAACTATGCCTTCGCGCGCATCAATGCCTAAAATAATCGCCTCTCCAAACTGGGCAAACATCTGCTGTGCCCATTGCGGCTCCTGAGCCGCTTTAGTGCCGATGATGCAGCGCTGCACGCCGGAATCGAGCACCTTTTGAATGGTTGAAGCATCGCGCAAGCCGCCGCCGAGTTGAACCGGAATCTTGAGTGTTTGTGCAATGCGCGCCACAATGGCGTGATTGGCATCGCTGCCGGCTTTGGCGCCATCCAAATCAACAACGTGCAAGCGCGTGGCGCCTTCGCTTTCCCAGCGCTGCGCCATTTCAACCGGGTCTTGCCCGTAAACTGTTTCGTGATTGTAATCGCCTTGCAACAGGCGCACGCACTGCCCGCCGCGAATATCTATCGCGGGAATAATTTCAAACATAAAAGCGGTTAGCGATTAGCTTTTAGCCGTTAGTTCACAGCTAAAAGCTAATCGCTCAAAACTAAATCCTTCCGAAGTTATCCAGAATCTTCAAACCAACGGCGCTGCTTTTTTCGGGGTGGAATTGGCAGGCCATCAGGTTATCTTTTTCGATTG
>DASWNL010000741.1:0-5927 GCA_036399215.1 Abditibacteriaceae bacterium | reverse complement strand
CTGCCACTGGAAGATCCCCACTCTACCATCGGCGATGTCAACATTCCAATCCCACTGCGCTCGTATCCCAGTCCCGTGACACTTATCTCACAAACGGCGCAGCAGTCGGTGCCGCAGCCTGATCCTGACAAGGTCGGCGACCTCCTCGGCTGGGATTTCAGCTTCGTCTACCAGCACGACGATGCCGAGCAGGACACGCCGTTCGTGGCCATCGCATTCAATACCACCGGCTTGCCGCAGTGGCCGCCCGCACCACGCGGCATAGACCTGAACAAAATCTTTGCCGAACTGGGGCAGTTCATGGCGGTCTACCCGACGTTGAAAGACGATCTCGCCCTGTTGCCCCTACTCACGCCGGGAACATCCAACGCGAATGCTCTGGCCGCGGTGGAGGCGTTCAGCTACCTCGTGACGCAAGTCGCCGCAGCCTGGACCCAGGTCCAGGACTCCACTGAGACCGCGTCAGTGGCGCCGTCTGAAACCTACTGTTACCAGATGCAGAAAAAACCATCGGAAGAGGATAGCTCGAAACTCGACACGCTAACCATCACTTCATTCAACCTGCACACGGGCCAACCGGTGAACCCAACGGAGCCTTGGCCTGAGGTCTATGCAACATATCCGCACAATGAATTTCAACTCACACGCGAACGTCAGGCGTCCCATACCCAGGCGGTGTATCAGTATCCGCCCCACCTCCACATCCCACTGGATGCTGCGCTGCCACAACGCTTTGTATTTGGAACAAACCGGGGCGGGCTAATCGCCGCAGACAATGGCGCTACGCGCTCCAATGGCACAACGACCATAACGACAACTTTTGCTCACGGCCTGGCTCAAGGTGATTGGGTCAAGGTCTCAGGTGTCACTGACAGTTCATTCAACGGGTTGTTCACGGTCGCTACGGTGCCAGACCCAACGACCTTTACCTACGTGCAGACGGGCAAATCCGCAAGCAGTGGCAATGGCACCGCCAACCAATCCGTTATTCCACCAGGAGCCACTCTTGCGGCGCCGCAGCAGTTCGAGTTCAACAATGTCAACATCCTGGCAAAGCAACATGCCCGTGCCGGAGTTTCGATTGCGCGAAATCTTGAGCTTGTAGGCACCAGTGCGACAAACCCGGCCTTCGTCTATCAAACGCCATTCACCGACTTTACGAGCATCGCTATTCCCTCCATCTCTGACAGCAGCAAAATCCCGATTGGCTCCGGGGATTTAACAGGAATCGCGGAAAAGCTGGGAGCATTCCTGGAAAATCTGTTAACAACGGAAAACCGGTGGCAGGCAGGTGATATGTTGACCATCCGCCTCGCGGTCGCGTATTCATACCCGCTGGCTATCAGCTCAGGCGGAGGCAGTTCCCCCCTCACCGAGTTGAGTCCCCTGGTTCCCATCACCCTCATACCATCGTTCGTATTCGATCCGACTGCCGACTGGAACTGGAACAACGAAAAAAGTTTTGTCAGCCAAGTGCAGGCCATCATAGCACAATTGGCCCCCAACATATCATCCTCACTGGAGGGAAGCTCTTATGTGTTCGATCTCACGATCTACGGTAATCAAGGTCCGCCTCAGGCGTTGATCCATACTACCAGTCTTAGCTATGCCCTGTCTTAGTGCGAGTGATCAGCCCACCATCTGTGATGAGTTTCGACATTACGACCCCACGGGCAAATCTCAAAGGAAAATTGAATAAAAGGCTCACCAATCAACCTGGTGGGCCTTTTATTTCATTGAAGGTTATAGCTTCCGTAGTTTTTTACAGTGCTTGCCACTGTAAGAATGTATGGTATGGCCTACCTCTTATTTTTAAGAGACAGGTGGCAGGGAGGTGAAGATAAGCCTGTCGTTGAGGTGAAAGTAGTCGAAATCTACAAGGCCGCCTACGCTTTTGGTGGCATAGTTGAACAGTCCGAAACGGTAGCCCATGAAATGCGGCAGTGTGTAAGCCATTTGGAGCGGCTTTCCAATGGCTATCCAGGTTTTCTCATCAAGGCTGTAAAAGAAATACGCCTTGTCGGTGCGCGTTTTGAAGTCACATTCGATTTTCAAGAATACAGTGTTCTGCGCCAACGGCACGCTTTGCACTTCGACCGGCGAGTTGGTTTCGGCGCTGGTCATAAAGAGCGATTTTTCGTTGCCGGTCATCTTCACACCGACGAGGCCGTAACGGCGCTGCAATGCGGCTAAGCCTGCATAATCGCCATCTTTCATGTGGCTCACATCAAGCGCCACAGTAGCCGAGGATTCCGGGCCGAAAGTGCGCTGCGTGAGTGTATTACGGGCGCTAAGAAAATCGCTCACCACCTGCCCGGTAGTCAGCCGTAAAAAGCCGGGGCGCACGGTTAGAGACCAGTGTGCCTTATCGGGATTATGGTTCCACTGCCACGCCAATGGCAGCGCGGCTTCGCCGGGACGGCGCTCGAACTCATCGGATGCCACAATGTTTGCCAGTCCTTTGCCGGCGGGCAGATTCAGCGTTTCGGGAACTTTGCCGTTCACGCCTAAAACGGGCCAATCGTTTTCCCATTTGACCGGCACCAGAAATGGGATGCGCCCCACAGCTCCGTGATCTTGAAAGAGGTAAGCGAACCACTCACCGTTGGGCGTATCAATGAGGCCGCCCTGCGCTACGCCTTGATCTTGCAGGACGACCCTGCCTTCGTAGGGGCCGGTGATTTTATCGGCGCGATGCACAATTTGCGTTCGCATCCCGCCGCGCGGCCAGGTGATGTTGAACAGGTAGTATTTGCCGTTCACCTTGAACAGTTGCGAGCCTTCTGCGGGCAATCCCACATTGGCGCCAGAGACAAGGCTGGCGTTGGGAACGATAACCTGATTAATGCCGTCCGGCTTAATGCCGGACAAGTCGGCGTTGAGTTCAGTCAAGCGCAAGTTGCCGGCGCCGTGAATCATATACGCGCGTCCATCGTCATCGAAAAACAACGAATGATCGTGCAGCGACGGCGCAAACGTCGTTTCCTTCCACGGGCCTTTTTCAATGTCTTTGGTGGTGTAGACGTGCGTCTTGCCGCTGGTGCTGGAAAACGTTGTCGCGTAGAAAACACCATTATGATAGCGCAGGCTACTGGCCCAGGAACCGGCACCATAGGCAGACTTGCCGTTTTGCAAATTCAGCGCGTCGTTGTCGGCTAACGTATCGTAAGCGTAGCTCACCAACTCCCAATTGATGAGGTCTTTCGACTTCATAATCGGCAGCCCCGGACTCATGTGCATGGTCGTGCTGCTCATATAGTAGGTGTCACCGACGCGAATCATTGCCATGTCGGGCACATCGGCATGGATGATGGGATTGCGTGCCTGTTGGGCGTCAATGGCTGACGCGGAAAACACAGTCATCATGGCAAGAAGAATCAGTAACAGGGCTTTTTTCATGGCGCGGATTCTCAGCGAAACAGCAGTTGCGCGAAGTTGTAGAGGTCTTGCTTCCACACTTTGAAATCATGACCGCCCGGCTGCACGTGCCAGATGTGCGGCACGTTGTTTTCGGAGAGGTAACGATGCGTGCGCTGGCTGATAAACATCAGGTTGTCTTTGTCGCCGCACGACAGCCAGAGCAATTTCAGCTTCTTTTTGGCTTCATCGGGATTCGCCAACAACTTGGCGCCGCTGCGCGTGTTGGGCGCCGAAGAAAAGCCACCGACCCAGGAAAAAGTATCAAGGTTGCCAAGACCGAAGTTCAGCGACTGCCCGCCGCCCATCGAAAGCCCGGCCAAAGCGCGATTTTCGGCGCCGGTTTTCACCGAATAGTTGGCTTCGATGAACGGAATAATGTCTTTGAGCAAATCCTTCTCAAATGTCTCAAACGCCGGAGCAGACGCGAAAACATTTCCTATCGGACGGTCATCTTTTTGCGCGCGACCATTGGGCAAAACTACGATCATGGGCTGAAGTTTTTTCGCGGCGTAGAGGTTATCGAGAATCACTTCCGGCGACCCGCCGTTTTTCCATTCCCACTCGTCGCCACCGATGCCATGCAATAAATACAGCACCCGATACTTTTCTTGTGGGTTGTAGCCCGGCGGAGTATAAACCTGCATCTTTCGCTTGTTGCCGACCGTGGTGGAATTGTATTCAACGAGTTTTATTTCGCCGTGTGGAATATCATCGCGCCGCACATCAAAACCGGCGGGCACCGGAGAAAAGGCAGCCTTATCGTCGGGGCCGAGGTTGATGGGTTGTGGCGCAATCGGGCGCGCGTTCTCAGGGCGCGGAGTTTCGGCTCGTGGCGCATTATCTTGAAATAAGAGTGGCGCGAACTCACGCAAACTGCGGCGCCATGTCAGCCATTCGTGCGAGGTGCCGGGCGATTCGTAAAACGTGGTCTTGATACCGGCTTTTTGTGTGGCTTCACGGTAGCTGCGCAGGCTACTCTGGAAACGATCATCTTCAGCAGTGCCAACACTGAGAAACACGACGCGCATTTTTTTGTTGAAGGCCTCGGCATCGGCCATCACCCCGCCAAACGCCGTTTTGGTGTCGAAGGCACCGCCGCCAAAGCCGCTGCCACCGCTAAAACCGCCGATGGAAGCGAACAAATCCGTGTTAGCCAGGCCGATACGAAAACTTTGCGCGCCACCCATCGAAAGCCCGGCCAGAGCGCGGTTCTCGCGATTGGGTAAGGTGCGGTAAGTGGCGTCAATAAAAGGAATCAAATCTTTGGTGAAGACCTCACCCAACGTGCCGGAATCGCGTGAATCTGCCGCTTCGCCGGGCTTCCACGCATAGCCTTTTTCCATCACGATGAGCATCGGCTTGGCTTTGCCTTCGGCGAGAAGGTTGTCCATGATGAAACTGACGCGCCCCTGGTTTGACCAGCCGCGCTCATCTTCGCCGGAGCCGTGCTGCAAATACAACACAGGATAGCGTGCATCGCGGTTAGTGTCGTAGTCGGGCGGCATGTAGATAAAAATGCGCCGCCATGCCTGCGTCGTCTTCGAGAAATACCAGCGCTCGCGCACTTCGCCGTGTGGCACGTCTTTCGGCGCATAGAAATCGCCGTCCTTGTCGGGTATCTCAATGCCACTCGATTGCTTCCCCCATCCGAAAAACGTTTCGCTCGCCGGGTCAGCCACGCGCACTCCATCAATGATCAAAAAATAATAGTGAAAACCGGGCACTTGCGGCTCGGTGGTCGCTGTCCAGAACCCCTCGGCATCACGCACCGCGTCGTAGGTCTTACCCAAATCGAACTGCACTTTTTGCGCGTTGGGCGCATTGATGCGAAACCTCACACGCCCATCGCTTTCCACTCGTGGAAACTCGGCGCCACGAATGTTGGTGGACGCAGGCGCGGCTTTGGGCGCGGCGGCATTGGTTTGCGCAGAAGCACTAAATTGTGTGGCAGCAGCGACTTGTTGCACTGCAAAAAAGGCGGGCTTGGGTTTGCCTTGGCGGTCAAAAAGCAGCGCATAATCGGTGCGGCCACGAACCGGAAAATTGTTCAGCCACGAAGTGCCGTCGTCTACGCCCCAGAAGGTCACGCGACCGATTTTGTCTTTGTGGCGCAGGAACATTTCAAAAGCCTGACGATAACGCTCGGCGTGCTGTTTTGCCACATCGTCGGGCAGGCCATTGGTGTAAGGATTCATTACGGCGCGCTGTTCCGGCGTCATGGTTTCGCTTTGCGAAATATCCGCGCCCTGATATTTGGTGGGTAACACGCCGATGTCAAGTTCGGTAATCATCACCTTCAGGCCCAGCGCCGCAAACTGCTTGATGGACTCGTCCACTTCAACAAAGTTTGGGTTGTCCATGCGCCAGTGAGCCTGAATTCCTACTGCGTGAATCGGCACTTTCTGATCGAGCAGCGATTTGAGCAGTTGCAACGCTTTGGGCCGCTTATAGCCCAGTTCAATGTTGTAATCGTTGTAGATGAGAATCGCGTCGGGGTCGGCAGCGTG
>DASWNL010000740.1:0-15589 GCA_036399215.1 Abditibacteriaceae bacterium | reverse complement strand
CGAAGAAACGCAGCAACTTGCGCAAGAGTTAGCCGCGACTTTACTGCCAGGTGACGTAATTACACTCTCCGGCCCCCTCGGCGCCGGCAAAACCACTTTCGTGCAAGGCTTAGCGCGCGGATTGAACTGCCAGAGTGATGTTACCTCGCCGACTTTTGTTTTAATGACCGAACATCAGGGACGGCTTTTGCTTTCTCATGTGGATGCCTACCGATTGGAAAATTTGTGCTACGATGCCATCCGCGATACGGGAGTTCTGGATGCCATTGAGCGTGGCGATGGCGTTACGGTCATCGAATGGCCTGAACGCATCGCCGACTTCTTGCCGCGTCCGCGTTATGCCATTACTTTCACTCCCGGCGAAGGCGCAAAGCGCACGATTGAAATTGCCTCATGAAGATTTTGTCATTAGACACCAGTGCCACGCCGGTTTTTGCTGCCGTCGAAGTTGGCAAAGACAATCAAATACAAAATTTCCACATCCGAGTTCTGGAACAATCACGCGGATTGTCACGCGATATTATCTCGGCAATTAGCGGCGCTTTGGAAGAGGCTGGTTGGAGTTTGGATGATCTCGATGCCATCGCCGTTGGCCTTGGCCCCGGCTCATGGACGGGCCTGCGCGTTGGGCTTTCTACGGCAAAAACTCTCGCTCAAACGCGCAACCTGCCGCTTTTAGGCATTCCGACTTTCGATGCTTTTGCTTCAGATGTATTTCTTGCCAATCATAGACTTCAATACGCCGTTGCTCCCTGCCGTGCCGGTGAAATTTACGCCAAGTCCTGGCAAGCGGGCGAGCGAATTCTTACGCTGCAAAACGCTGCTGATGAAATCCAGTCTGCGGCGCAAACTGTTTATGTTATGGGGCTTGAAGGACAGAACGCCGCGCGCCAGATTACAGATTTGCTACCCGATGACAACAAAACACAAGTCATCGAAATAACCCCGCAAGATATAGCCAAAAATCTCGCCCTTTTAGCTGTCGAACGTCTGCGAAACGGTGAACGCGACGATCCCCTTTCGCTAAACCCGCTCTACCTGGCGCCCAGTAGCGCCGAGCGCGTGCGCGCCGAAAAGTTAGCGCGCGAAAACCAATGAGCGAAGTCATCATTCGCGCCGCGCGACTGGAAGATACCGATGAAATTGTTCGCATAGATCAGACTTCGTTTACAAAACCATGGAGCGAGCAAACCATGCGAACGGCGATTGAAAAGGCGCAGTGTGGAGAATACATAGCTTTAGTCGCGGAAACGAATACAACTGTTTGTGGCTTTGTCATCGCCTGGAACGTGCGCGAAGAAGGTGAAATTGCCACCATCGCCATTGATGAACCTTTCCGCGATCAGGGCATTGCGCAACGCTTATTGGAAGCCGCCTTGCACGAAGCGGCGCGGCGCGGCGCCGAATGGATGTTTCTCGAAGTGCGCCCCGGTAACAGAACCGCACTTCATCTCTACGAAAAATGTGGTTTCCAAAAAGTGGGCCTTCGTAAAAACTATTATCGTGACGGCGACGATGCAGTAATTATGAGAAAGCAAACAACAGAATAGAACGCGGAGCTAACACTACGCGGAAACAACGGATTCTCGCGGAAGATAGCGAGAACAGCTATCTCTTTCTCTGCGGAAATCAAAGCTGTTTCTGCGTATGAAATCCGCGTTCTATTCTGCTCTATTCAAAATTTAAAATGTTCACCTTAGGCATTGAAACATCGTGTGACGAAACCAGCGTGGCGATTTTGCGTGACCGCAGCGAGATTGTGGTCAACCTGATCGCCTCCCAAATTGATGCGCATCAACTATTCGGCGGCGTGGTGCCGGAAATCGCCTCGCGCAAGCACCTGGAACTACTTAATCCTCTGCTGGGTGCGGCATTAGAACAAGCGCAAATTAGTTGGCGCGATTTAGATTTAATCGCTGTGACGCATGGGCCGGGGTTGGCCGGGGCACTTTTAGTGGGCGTGGCCGCAGCCAAGGCGTTATCATTTGCGCATGGCATTCCCTGCCAGCCGGTTAATCACATCGAAGGGCATATCCTGTCGAACTTTTTGGCCGAGCCGGATTTGCAGTTGCCTATGCTCAGTTTGGTGGTCAGCGGTGGCCACAGCGATTTGATTTTGATGCGCGATTTTGGCGTTTACGAACGTTTAGGCCGCACCCGCGATGACGCCATTGGAGAAGCCTACGACAAAGTGGCCCGCGCGCTCGGCTTGCCCCTGCCCGGTGGCCCAAACCTCGAAAAGTTGGCGCTTTCAGCTACCGAGGCCATCGAATTTTCGGTTTCCAATATGGAACCGTCGTTGGATGTTTCTTATTCGGGTTTAAAAACCGCCGCTTCGCAAGCCGCACAAAAGTATCCCGACCAAATTGCGGCTATTGCTGCCGGTTTTCAGCGTGCCGCCATCGCGCAACTGCGCCGTAATGTCGAGCGCGCTTTACGAGAGTTTCAACCAAAAACCTTGGGATTATGCGGCGGCGTGGCCGCCAATTCCACTTTGCGCGGCGCTATGCAAGAAGCCGCCCAACAAGCGGGCATTAACTTCGTAGTGCCCGATAAAATTCTCTGCACCGACAACGCCGCCATGATTGCCGTGGCTGGCTTTTATCGCTATCGAATACGCGAAGAAAAATCTTATTCTGTGCAATCGCTCAATTTTGAAGCGCATTCTGTTTTGCCTGTGGCCTGAGGACTTTCGCTTAAACTGTAGCGAGAGGTATCGGAAATGAATGCTTCTTTAGTTTTCCACTCGCCAACATCGGAATTGGACGAAGAAGAAATAGCGCTCGCTGACCAATCTATGCGCCAGGCACATAGCGCCATTCGCGGCAACGCCTTTTTGTTTGGAGCATTAGAAATTTTCTTGGTTCTTACGAAGCATCCCACACCCACACAACAATATTGGCTTCTTGGCGGGACAGTTTTATATCTTCTTATTGCTTTGTGGCAGTGGAATTGGGTCAAAAGAGAAAAGTTTCGACGCGTAAAAGCATCCTCGCATCACTGGCCCCTGGTATTGAAAGAACGTAATGCATTTGTTTTTCAGGATTTAATGTCTGCATCTCCGTGGAACATTATTCTTTGGATTTCAGTGGTGCTTTTGTGTGCTTACATTGATCTTTCCGACCTTCTCAATACAATACCTGTGCTGATTTTTCTATTCTTGTTACCTCAGCTAATTAAATTAGGCTCCACATTAGGCTTTCGCACCAAAATAGAATTGGAAAGCGACAAATTAAAAGAGATAACAACCTTCACGTTTCGCAAAAAGACCGAAGCGGGTTTTGATGAAGAAAACGTTACAGAGGAAATCTCTTATGCTGACATCTTACGAGTAGAAACTTCTAAATTGAACAGTCTCTCGATATATTCAGGTGAATCTTCTATGATGGTTAGTGTTGATTTGTATGGTGTGCGTGCTTTAGCAACCATCTCAGGTGCTATCGAAAAATACGCGCCGCAAGCGAAATTAGATACGGGGGCCGACCTCATGCGGCGTGGTTATTTCAGTTGGTAATTTGAATCAATGTCCGCCATTTTCCAACTGCGCCGCCGCGATTTAGAAAAGCATACAATTCGCGTGATCCATCAGGGCAAGGGCTTGCAAAGCTCGGTTTATCTGGTGGAACTGGATGGACAACGCGCGGCGGTGAAGGACTTTGCCAATACGCCGCCACGTTTTCGCCGTTGGGTGGCGCCGTTTCTTATTGGACGCGAAATTAAAGCGTTAAAACACCTGGAAGGCACGCCGGGTGTGCCGCATTTTTATGGGCGCGTTGATCGTTATGCCTTTGCCATGGAATACATCGAAGGCAAACCGATTGCCGATTTTATGCCGGGCGAACTATCGCCGCAGGTTTTAGAAAATGTGCAACAATCCATTGATGCCATTCACCAGCGCGGCGTCAGTCATGGCGACTTAAAACGGCGCAGCAATTTACTGGTGACGCCCGATGAACAAGTGTATTTGATAGATTTTGCCGCTGCCGTTGTGGGAAATCGGCGCGGTAACTTTTTCTTAAATTGGTTGCAACACAAGATGGCGGAGATTGATGACAAATCTATCTCAAAGATCAAGAAATTTTCTGCGCCCGATCAGATGACGCCCGCTGATTGGGATAATCTCAACCAAAAAACGCCGCTCGAAAAATGGGCACGCCGCTTGTTGAAACGATGATTCTATTTCAGGGTAAAACAACCCTCCCCTGACCTCCTGCCCAGAAGGCGCCCGCAGAGGGAGGGGAACTGCTCCTCCCCTTCGGGGGAGGTTGGGTGGGGGTTGCTATAACCAACACTCAACTTCATGCAAATCTTGCTGACTAATTACACCGGGCATCAACCGCATCTGGGCTGTATCGCAACCTGTGATGCTTTGGAAGCGCTCTTACGTGAACGCTATCCCAATGCGGTGATTGAAAAAGAAAAACATTCGGTCAAGCGCGCCAATGCATTAATGTATTTTGGTGCCTGGGGCCAAAACAAGCGCGCGGCTTTAATGAAAAGCGACCCGCGTTGGGAAAACTTTCAACGCGCCGATTTGGTTGTGGTCAATGCTGAAGGCACCTTGCACGCTAAGACCTATCTCAAGCAGGGCGCCGGCTCCAATCAGCGAATTTTAGAAGCCTATTTAGCCAAACGCGATTTGGGCAAAGCGGTGATGATGGTCAATCATTCGATCTCCTCGCATCACAAACATTTCGATGAATTGGTGAAAGCTGCTTACCCACAAATGGATCACGTGGCGGTGCGCGAGCCGTTTTCTCTTGAATATTTGCAGGGTTTAGGCGTTAATAACGCCGTTTTATCGGCGGATGCCATCTTTTCCATGACGCCGCCACCGCCCGCAAAGGAAAGCCCGCTTAAGGGCAAGTTTTTGATTTCGGATAGTTTTAGCTGGAAAGTAGGCTGGCAGCAGCGGCGCGGGCGCGTGCTGGAGCTTATCCAACATGTGCGAAAGCAAGGTTTGGAAGTGGCTTATCTCAGTGTGCTTTCGCACCCGTATGACCGCCATTTCGCGGACGCTCTGGAACTGGAATACCATGCCTTTGAAAATTATCAAGATTTCATGGCGCATTTGCAAACGGCGGCTTTTATTTTGACGGGGCGCTTTCACATCGCGGTTTTCGCCGGTTTCTGCGCCGTGCCGTTTCTCGGTTTTGAGGCGCCGACTTACAAAGTCGAAGGCTTATGCCGTTTGTTGGAGCATCCCTTACCACCTCTTAATCTATTCCGCGACGCGCCCGAAATTGTAGCGGCTAAAGTGGACAAAGCGTTAAGTGAAACATCATCGTTGCAAGCGCATTTGGCCGGCAAGCAGAATTTCATGCGTGAGTTGGCACGCATGAATGTGCCGCTTTAGAAATTAAAAATTGAGAAAGCAGAATTGAGAAAATAGATTGCTCTTTCCTCATTCTGCATTCTCAATTCTCAGTTCTTCGTGCATACTGCGTTGCGCCGCAATCGTTGTTCCTATCGTTGCCGCAACTGTTATGGATAATCAAGTTAACGTTATTTGCATGAAGTGGGGCGCCAAATACGACGCTACCAATGTCAACCGTCTGCGTGGGATGGTGAAGCGCCACCTGTCGCGCCCGCATCGCTTTGTCTGCTTTACCGATAATGGCACAGGCGTGCGCGATGATGTCGAGGTGATGCCACTGCCCACAGTCAACGTGCCGCAAGGCCCCGAACGCTGCTGGAGAAAACTCGGCGTTTTCGCACCGCAGGAAACCGGCCTGACCGGGTTGACATTGTTTCTCGATTTGGATTTGGTGTTGCTCGATTCGATAGATTGCTTTTTTGAGCATCCCGGCGAATTTATCATCATCCGCGACTGGCTGCGCGATAATACAAGCGGGCGTGCTGTCGGCAACTCTTCGGTTTTTCGTTTTGATGCACAAAAGCATCACGCCATTTTGGAAAGTTTTAATGCCGACGCGCAAAACATCGCCGCGAATCATCGCTGCGATCAGGATTGGATGACACACTTCGTCGGCACACCGACCTACTGGCCCGAAGCGTGGTGTCGCAGTTTCAAGCGACACTGTTTGCAGCCCTTTCCGATTTCTTTGTTTAAAGAGCCAAAGCGCCCGCCGGAAACTAAAATTTTGGTGTTTCACGGCAACCCCAAGCCTGAAGTCGCAGCTAACGAAGTGACGATGAAACCTTTGGCGCTGCGTTACACCAAACCGGCGCCCTGGCTTAATCAATTTCTCGAAACGGCTTAACTTTGATTTGAACCACAAAGGCACAAAGATCACAGAGAATGCACAAAGAAAAGAACGAGGAATTACAAAGTAATATGCTTTTGGTTCTTTCAAAAATCTTTGCGTTTGCTTTGTGTTCTTTGTGCCTTTGTGGTTTATTCTTCTAAGCCGCAGGAGTTTTCTTTTTCATGGCACAATATGGCCGCATTTTAAAACGCGCTTTGCTCACCGTTATGCCTTCGCCTTTGCGCAACAAGGTGATGGACGCTTCACCGGCTTTTCGCAAGTCGGCGCCCGAAGGCATGGAGTTTGTCTTCGACAAATATTTGGACGATGTAAAAGTCAATATCAGCACACGCTACTTATGTGAGCGCCTCATGTGGTCGGGCCAGTTTGAAATGCCTCTCATGGGCTTTTTGAAGAACAACGCCAAACCTGGCTGGATTTGCATTGATGTCGGCGCCAATGTCGGCGCGGTTTCCTTAGCTTTAGCCAAGCATATCGGCCCCGAAGGCAAGGTTTATTCATTCGAGCCGGGCAAACCAAACCTTGAACGATTGCGCGCCAATTTAGAACTGAATCCCGAACTCAAAAAGCGCATTGAAATCCATCCGGTTGGCGTGAGCAATGAGCCGGGCGAACTGAAATGGCACGAAGAACCGGGCAATCCCGGCAACGCCATGCTCAGCAAAGAAGGCTCGCATAGCGTGCCGGTTATTACACTCGAAGATTGGGCAAAAGAAAATAAAATTGAGCGCGTGGATTTCATGAAAGTGGATGTCGAAGGCATGGAGTTTGAAGTGCTGACCGGCGCCCGCGAGATGTTGAAAAACCTGCATCCCACGCTTTATTTTGAAACGTTGAAGCGCTTTAGCGGCGAGCATGGCGGACAAAACTTCAAGCTCATCGAAACCATGCTGATTGATGAGTGCAAATACGATTTATTCAAGCTCGATCTCAATGGCAATCTGCATCCTGTCAAAGATGGCGACTGGGGCGATTATACGGTCGCCGTTTACAACCAAACCTCTTAAAGCCTCTGAATTCCATGACTAACTCCTTCTGGAAAGGCCGCACCGTTTTCATCACTGGCGCCAGTGGCTTGCTGGGATCATGGCTGACCAGAAACCTGCTTGAAAAAGGCGCCAATATCGTGGCCTTGGTGCGCGATTGGGTGCCCGAATCGGCCCTGCTTTCATCGCCTGATGTAAAACGCATCACCATCGTGCGCGGTGACATTCGCGATAGCGAAGTGATTTTACACGCCCTGTGCGAATACGAAATTGATACGGTTTTTCACCTGGCAGCGCAAGCGATTGTCGGCACAGCGCGCTTGCATCCGGCAGGCACGTTTGAAACCAATATCGGCGGCACAGTGAATCTGCTCGAAGCGGCCCGCCAGGTGCCGCGTATTGGGCCGATTTTGATTGCTTCATCCGACAAAGCCTATGGCGCTCATGCAAGCTTGCCTTACACCGAAAACACGCCATTACAGGGCCGCCATCCTTACGACTGCTCCAAAAGTTGCACCGATTTGATCGCTCAAAGCTACGCCTGGACATATGGAATGCAAATCGGCATTACCCGCTGTGGCAACCTGTTCGGCGGCGGCGATTTGAACTGGAATCGCCTCATTCCCGGCACTATGCGCAGCGTTCTCGAAGGCAAAGCACCGGTCATTCGCAGCGACGGCCAATTTACCCGCGACTATCTTTACATCGAAGACGGTGTCAGCGCTTATATTCAACTGGCCGAAGCCTTGGCCAATGGTAGCGTGCAGGCTGGCGAAGCTCTTAACTTTGGTAACAAGCATCCGGTGACGGTTTTAGAAGTGGTGCAGAAGATCATCGAAGCTGGAGGACGTCCCGACTTGCAACCCGAAATTTTAGGCCAGGCCAGCGACGAAATCCGTGAGCAATATCTCGATTCCTCGCGCGCTCACCAAATCTTGGGATGGCATTCACAATATTCTTTAGAAGACGGCCTCAAACTAACTATGGATTGGTATGACGCTTTTTTAAAAGATGACTAAGCATCAAGAGTTTGCCCACGACTGGATTGCCGCCTGGAATGCCCATGACGTTGAGCGCATAATGAGTCATTACGCTGATGATGTGGAATATCAATCGCCTTTTGTGGCACGGTTAGCTGAAGCGCCTGATGGAACATTACGTGGAAGTGGGGCCGTTCGCGCTTATGTGCAACGCGGCCTAGAAACTTTTCCCGATTTACACTTTGTTTTGTTGGGCGTTTTCAGCGGCATGGACAGCGTGGTTCTGCATTATCAAAGCGTTAATAATTTAACTGCTGCCGAGTATTTTCAATTCAATGCGACAGGCGAAATTGCACGCGTTGTGGCACATTATTCTTCGTAAATTTCATCCGGGAATCAACGCCTCGCTTTGCTACACTGCCGGAAGAACTTCCCATAAAAGGACAACTTTTCATGTCTCAACCAATTCGCATGGCTGTATTGGGCGCGGGCAGCATTGGCATTCGCGCCGCATTGAACCATCTGGTGATTGGCGATTACGCTGACCGCGTGACACTCGCGGCAGTTTGCGATGCTGTGCCGGGACGCGCTAAAGCCGCCGCCGAAAAATACAATGTGCCGCAGCATTTTGAAGATTACGACGAACTGCTCAAGAACGGCGATATTGACGCCATTACCGTCGGCACGCCGATTGGCCTGCATTATGAGCAGGGCGTTAAAGCCATCGAAGCCGGCAAGCATCTGCACTTCAACAAGACGATGACGACAACGGTTGCCGAAGCCGATGACCTCATTGCACGGGCGCAAAAGGCGAATATCAAAATTGTAGCTTCGCCGGGTCAGATGATTCGCCCCCACAACCAGAAGATTCGTGAAATCATTCAAAATGGCGATCTGGGACAGGTCATCTGGGCCGCTGTGGGCGCCGGTTTTGGCGCTTATCATGAGCAGGAAAGTGTGCGGACGGGCGAGGATGTTTTAAGCAACATCAACCCCAGTTGGTATTGGCGCAAGCCGGGCGGCGGGCCGCTTTATGACATGACGGTTTACGGGTTGCACACCATGACCGGCATTTTAGGCCCGGCCAAGCGCGTTACAGCACTTTCCGGCAACGCCATTCCCCAACGCGAATTCAAAGGCGAAATGGTGGACTGCGATTGTGATGACAACACGCTGATGCTGCTGGATTTTGGCAACACGCTTTACGCTTTTGTTTATGGCACAGCGACCGGCATGATTACCGGCTTTGGCGACCCAACCTTCTTCGGCACCAAAGGCAAAATAGACGGCCCCAAACTTAACGGAGAGCCACTTGATTATCCAGGTCGAGAGCGCCTTGAAAAAGTTGGCGGCCAATCCGATTTGCCGCACATCAACGACCAGCACGCGGGCGTGGGCGAAGAGCATGTTTTTGAGGACATTATGCAGCTTGTGGAATTAGCACGCGAAGGCACACCGACCTTAGCCACGCCTGAACACGCACGTCATGTGATTGACATCATCGAGAGCGCCTACCGCGCCGCCGAAACCGGCCAGACGCAGGAATTGAAGACGAGCTTTTAGCTATTAATAATGAGGTTCCAGCTTTAAAAAGCGGGGCTAACGCCCTCTTCCAATCGAAACTTACCAAGCTCAAAGATTGGAAGTGGGCGCAAGCCCCGCTTTCATTATGCTGCCTTTTCAAAAATCAAAACTCCGATGTGCCCGCCGAAGCCGTAGTTGAGGCTCATTACCGTTTTCAGTGGCAAATCGCGGCCACATGAATCATTTGTGACAGGAATGTAATCCAAATCGCATTCTTCATCTGGTTCTTCCAGATTCAAAGTCGGTGGCGTCCATTGCTCGCGCAACGCTTGCAGGCAAATCACGGCTTCCACTGCGCCCGCCGCGCCGAGCAAATGGCCGGTTAAAGGCTTGGTTGAACTAACCGGGACGGAGTTACCGAACACGCTTTTAATAGCGCGCGATTCGATGGCATCATTCAAAGGTGTGGCTGTGCCATGCGCATTAATGTAATCAATTTGCGGGTTGCCCGCGCGCTTCAAAGCGCGCTCCATCGCCCGCGCAATCGAAGCGCCGGAAGGATTCATACCAGTGAGCGAAGTCGCATCCGCGCCCATGTCGTAGCCAGTTACATAGCCGTAAATCTTCGCTCCACGTTTTCGCGCGTGTTCTTCGTTTTCCAGCATCAACGCGCCGATGCCTTCAGAGGGCACAAACCCATCGCGCCGCGTATCAAAAGGCCGCATGATTCCTGATTTTGAGAGCGCACCCAGTTGTTTGTATCCCGCTAATATAAATGGGGTAATTGAGCTTTCGATGGCACCACATAAAAGAAGATCGGCGTGCCCCCACCGAATGAACTGTGCTCCCAAAGCAATACAATGGGCACCGGTAGCGCAAGCGGCCACCGGCGAGAGAACGAGGCCGCTTATCTGAGTGTGTTTTGCTATAGCTCGCGCTTGCCCGTCACAAGCCCAAGACATATCGGTCATCCCGGCTTTCCAAGCTCCTGTGACAATGTCCTCCAAATGTGACATTTGTCCTCTTGATGAGGCAAACACAACTCCGGCTCTATCTGTGTGATCCAATGAGTCCCCTATTAGTCGCTTAATCTGTAATTTATGAAGTGTTGGCCCTATAAGCTGAACAGAATTGTTGAAGAAAAATGCTTCACCGCTTTCATCAAAACGCGCCGTAGGCGAGCATTGCGAAGCAGATTGGACGAGAGGTTGAAGTTGTGGCAATTCCAAATGAGCGTCTATGCAAACGTCAGTCAATAGTTGATAATCCGTCACCGCCACGCGGGGCGCATTTGAAATTTGGTTCGACATCATCAACTTAAATCAAAAATCGCCACATCGGGCGGTGCCCACAGGCGCAGGGGCAGGCTGACCGTCCCAACACCGCGACTAACCCATAAATACTTGCCTTTGGGCCGGTATAAACCGGCAATGAAGCCACAACACAAATCGCAATTGAGCCACAGAGGGCGGCCATTGGGCAGGCAGATTTGGCCGCCATGCGTGTCGCCACACAAAGTTAAATCACACTCGTTGTTCGGGAAAAATTCATAAACATCCGGCGCGTGTGACATGAAAATTTCGCAAGCATCTACAGGCACCGGCAGGAGAGCCTGATAAGGTTGCGCGTCGCCATACGAAGGGTCATCCAAACCCACAATCCACACACCCTGCCAGGGTTGCGGCAGTTCGATAGCTTCGTTTCTTAAAAGTCGCACGCCGGTTTCATCCAATACCTTTTTCAAGGCCGCACTCTCATCGTCTTTGCGGGTGTAATCATGATTGCCCCACACGGCATAAACACCCCAGCGTGCTTTGATTTTTTGCAGGTCACGCCGCAAAGCTGATAGGCCGCGCCCATCGCCATACAGAAAATCACCGCCGATTAAAATCACATCGGGATGCGCCGCTTGCACGCGCTGCCAGGCTTGCAAAGTCGCTAAGCGGCCTACGGTCGGGCCATAATGCAAGTCGCTGAGAAATGCCACGCGTAAAGGCGGCGCACCGGACGGAAAATGCTCCAGCTTTAAGCGAAGATGCACCACGCGCACGCCATGCCCCATCATTTGCAGGTCATGCAGTGGCTGATAAATTCGTCCCAACCAAAGAGATAAGCGCCAGGCCCATTTTTTGAAAGGGACACGCGGCAGGCTTTCTCGATGCGCTGCTTTTCGCGCGCGATGGCTAACTACAATATCCGGTCGTCGCAATGAATCACCTGACCGGAAACGCCGGCTCCGTTTTCACTCAATAACCACCGGGTGGCACCGATTAACGAAGATGCATCACCACAGCGTTTATTTAAACTTTGTTGTTTCAAAGCCGCTAATGCTTTTTCATCTAATTTGCCCGCAAGCGCCGAGGGCACAAACGGCGGACAAATGGCATTGATGCTAAGGCGTTCGGCACTCTCCCGCGCAGCGCATTTCATCAAAGCTATCGTTGCCGCTTTCGTAGCTGAATAAACGCTCTGCCCCCCTGCGCCACGCTCGCCAACACGCGAAACCAAAAAGATCAAGCGTCCGCCAGATTCCACCTTCTGCAATGCCCCGCGCGCCACTAAAAAAGCGCCGGTTAGATTTACCTTTATCGTTTCCTGCCAGTCTGACGGCAACTGGCGCAGAAGCAAGGCGTCGCGCGTGATGGCCGCTCCATGAATAATAGCAAACAGAGGCGGCAACGATTCAAACAGTTCTATCACAGCCTTTTCATCGCTGACATTAGCGCGGCGCAGTTGACACCCTGTTTCTTCTTGCAGACGCGCTGCGCGCACTTCATCGTGCGAAAAATTCACAAAGAGTTCAAAACCATCTTCAATTAAAGCGCGTGTTAGAGCAGCACCCAAGGTTCCCGTGCCACCCGTAATCAAAATCGCGCCCTGTCTTTTCTTGTTACTGCTAATCACGCTTGCAGTTTACGGAATTTACCGCCGCTTCCGGCTTTTATCAGTCAAACTGGCGCTTATGATTGTTTGGACTGATGGCACTTTGTGTGAGAGTGAATCGGCGACTTTACTAGCCACTGCGGCGGGCACCCTGCTGGGTTGGGGCTGCTTTTCCACATTAGGCGTGCGCGGCGCGAAACCTTTACATCTCCATCGTCATCTGGCACGCCTGCGCGACAATGCAGCGCGCTTAACTATTGAAATCACTTTTATAGATGAACAAATACAAGACGCTTTAGCCGAAGTAATTCAGCGCAATAGCGTGCAAACCGGCATCGCACGCTTAACCGTTACAAAAGGTGGAGACGGGCGCTGGAACAGCGAAGTGGGGAGCCATCTTTTAATCTTGGCGCAAAATGCACCGATTCCCCCGCTGTTGGGTTTGCGCGTGATGATTTCACCGTTTCGTTTCGATGCGCGGCGACCTTTGGCCGGTATAAAGAGCACCAGCGCCTTAGACTATCATCTGGCCTGGCAAAACGCACAGAATCAAGGCTTCGACGAGGCCATTCTGCTTAATCAAAACGGTGCTCTTTGCGAAACGGCACGAGCAAATCTATTCTGGACACGCGGCGGCGAACTATTCACGCCTTCCCTTGAATGTGGCTGCCTGCCAGGCATTGCGCGCCAGTTGATTCTGGAAGCCGCGCCATTGCTCGGAATAACAGTTCGCGAAGGCGTTTTTTCGCCGCACGAACTGCGTCAGGCCGATGAAGTGTTTCTCACCAGCGCAACCAACGGCCCGCGCGGTATTAGTGCGGTGCGTTTCTCGGATGAAAATGCGGACGACAATTTTGGTGATGGTCAGATCACGCAACGCTTGCAACAATGGTGGCAGGAAAGCAACAAAACATAAAAAACCGGCCTTTTAGGCCGGTTTTTTATGTTTAAAATCTCTTACGTCTTTAGCCTTGCGGCTCAGAGAGCGGCGCGTCGTCTTCACCGTTGGAAGCCAGCAGCGAAGCGCGGTATTCGTCCAACACGTTACGCACATCTTCAGGGCGGTCATCGTTTAAGCGATTAATATGTTCCAAAGTTTCGGCATCAGCTTCAATATTGTCGCTGTCCGCCTGGGGCGCTGCAACAGGAGTATTAGCAACAGCCCAGTTGACACGGCGTGCAGACGGCACTGACGAAACCGGCGCACTCCACGAAGCACGGCGCGTGCGTGTTTCAACCTCATCTTCGGTCACATCCGCGCGATGTGCCAACGCCGTCACTTTGGGCAGGGATGCAGTAGTAGCAGGCCGCTCCGTGGGCAAACCTGCCATTGTTGGCTTTGCCACAGTGTGGGGCACTGTTCGCGGCCTTGTCGCTTGCGACTTGGCAGTTTGCGCCGCAATAAGTGACACCGGTTTGGTTGGTGCTTGTATTCCTGCTATGGGCTGAAAAGCGGCAAAAGCCAGCGCATTTTTCTTAGTGTCTTGCATCAAGGGAGCTTGTAACGTTTCCGTTGAACCTACTTCCCTTTCGATGCCGTCGTTTTCCGTTGTGCCGCTTGTCTCCAGCACTGGGCCTACTGATGGTTGGCTGGAACCAAGCGTGTCACGCATCGCCTCGCGCATCTCTGCATTGCTGTTGACAGGATTATTTGCTCGCCACGGTTGCGCGCCATTAGGTTTGGTATTAAGCGGCCTGGATAAAGGCTTACGGGATTCTTGTGGTGACACAACCAGCGAAGCAGGAGTGCTTTCCTGCTGCCCCTCATCAGATTCGCCGCCTGGCATCCATAAGCCGTTTTGCCCTGACAACAGCATCAACCAGGCAGCTAAAGCCGGCACCAAGGTTGTGGGATATTTGGCAAAGCGAGTCTTGCGCCGGGACATCTGTCGCTGTTTCGATTGTGGTTCCAGAACGACAATTTCACGCGGCGATTCGCTTTCCTGGTTATCAGGCAATAGGTTAACCGCCAATGGGCTACTGTTAGTTGTAGCATCAAGGCCGATAGTGCGGCGCAAAATCTCAGCGCGCAAGTTGGCCGGGGGCAAAGGCGATAGCGGATCAAGAGGCGGCAGTTCACGCGGCGCTTCGATTTTCGGCGCGAGGCGTCCGCTCGGACGACGTGGTGCAAACGGGTTTGCGCCCGAAACAAAAAGCGATTCCGACAATAAATGCACATCATGTTTCTTGCCTAACTTTGGCTCAAAACGCGTGTTTTGCATCTGTTGGCAGGCACTTAATTGAGGAAACGCAGAAAGCAGGCGAATCGCCGTTAGCAAGCGGGTCAAAAGGCCCGGCGGGATGGGAACAGTCAAACCTCGCAGCATTTTGCTCTGCTGTGCCCAGGAATTTTGCAAAATAAGGCAGTGCCCGCACTCTTCCAGATGCGTGCGGGCCAACAAGGCTTCAACTTCACCGGCCTCACCGTCAAAGAAAGCCGTTAGTGCCAATGCAGTTCGCGCGCATTCGTCACGGATTCCTTGAAGTTGTTCCGGGTTTAAGCTGTCTTGCGTTGTTTCTTCACTCAATTTAACAGGAAGTGCCGCCCGCAACGCTTCATTTTCAGCATTGAGGGCAGGGTTGTTTTGTGGTGTTTCCTCAAAAGACTCTCGGCTCGCCATAACTTTGCTTTAGAAAAGAAGAGTGCTGATGAGTTGCGAACAGACCTCTTGGCTGAACCAGTTCCTCACTATAAGTTCAATAACCATGCGCCTTTTGAGGCTATTTTAACGGCCTGTTTCAGCACGATTCCAGGCAGCGAAAAACCCGGCTTCCGTCAGGCCGGTTGTCGCCACGAGCGCTTCGTCCACGCTTTGCCCGGCACCCAAACGCTGAAGTGTTTCGGCGACGCGGCCCGCACCAAAACGATTGTAGAAAAACTGCATGACGAGATAGCCTTGCGCTTCGGCCTGACTGAGCGTATTGACCCTCATTCCCGCCTGCGCAAACTGTTCGGGTGAAAACAAACCACCGGTTTTGAGTGAAT
>DASWNL010000739.1:0-2868 GCA_036399215.1 Abditibacteriaceae bacterium | reverse complement strand
AGCTAACACTGACATTAAAAGTAAGAGTTAGTGAGGTAGCAAGCGGCGCGCTCGCCAATATCGCTCATCTATTTTTCGTTGATCCAACCGGTGCCCCTCAGGATATTGCTTCTAATCCGGCTGTCGTGCAGTTACCTCAACAGGCGCCTGCCATTAACTTTTATACGGATGAGAGCTATGCCAATATCGCAGGCTCTTCTCTGGTAGGCCGCTCTCTTTTCGTGCAGGCCAGAGTAGGCCAATGTAACAGCGATTCTACGCAAATTGACCGCACCTTTATCGCGATCACTTCACGGCTTACCGGTGATGTTGAAACTTTTGAAGCTGTTGAAACCGGCCCAAATACCGGTATTTTTCGTCTTTCGGCTCCCGTAGTTACCCGCGCGGCAACACCTTCTGTGACCAGAGGTGACGATGTTATCGAAACGCGCTCCGGCGATGTTTTGACGGCTGGCATCCGATGCAGCGAAAACGATCCTGAAACCCTGGTCAGCACAACGATTCGTTTGCTTGATCCCTCAGGTATCGTCTTCGATACGCGCACTAACACGCCCATCGCCGGTGCCACTGTGACTCTTATCAATGTGGCCACCGGGCAACCGGCCCAAGTCTTTGATGTGGATGGGGTAACGCCCGCGCCAGGCACAGTTATTACCGGGCCGGATGGCACTTTCACATTTCCGCTTGTGCTTCCCGGTCAGTATCGCATTGTTGTCGTGCCGCCCTCGACACCTGTTGTTTATACGGTGCCCTTGGGGCCGATTCCTGCATCGCAACTGCCGCCGGGGCGCGTGGTTGTGCCGGGGTCTTTCGGCTTACCCTTTGAGGTCAATGCCGCCACCGGAGATGTGCGCTTTGATGTTCCTCTTTTGCCGCCACCGCCTACAGGATTATTCGCGCAGAAAGTCGCTTCTCGGCGCATTGTTGAACTGACAGATGTGCTGGATTATCAAGTGCAAATCCGCAATACGCGCGATACAGCTTTAACCGGCGCCACCCTGAGTGATGTGCTCCCCACAGGCTTTACCTACGTTCAAGGCAGCGCTCGGCTTAACGGTGCCGCTTTGCAAAACCCGTCTGGCGGCGCTGGCCCTTCATTAACTTTCAATCTGGGTGATATTGCTGCGAGTTCCACAGTTGTAGTGGCCTATCGAGTGCGTATTGGGCCGGGTTCTCGCGTGGGTGACAATTTCAACCGTGCCATCGCATCCGGCACCGATAACGGCTTAACGGTCACGTCCAATACGGCCTCAGCCCTTGTGCGGGTGCAGACCGGCGTTTTTACGGACAAAGGCATTATCATCGGCAAAGTCTTTGTGGATCGAAACCGTAACAGCGAGCAGGATAAGGATGAGCCGGGAATCCCTGGAGTGCGCGTCTTTGTTGAGGATGGCACTTTTGCCGTTACCGATAGTGAAGGCAAATATAGCCTTTATGGTTTGAGCGCCCACACTCACGTTATCAAAGTAGATCGCACGACGTTGCCTGCTAATGCAGTTCTTGGCCCTATTTCCAATCGCCACGCGCGTAGCGGCGCCACCTGCTTCGTTGACCTGAAAATGGGTGAGTTGCACAAAGTCAACTTTGCTGAAGTAACATCCAGCGAGGCCATTTTAGAAGATGTTAAAGCGCGTCGTGCCAAAGCGGAACAGGGGCTATCGGAGCAGGAGCGTAACCTGCAAACCGAGTTGACTCGTGATGAGGAACTGGAAATAGGCGATGTCCGCTCACGTCCGGCCACTGGTTTAATTGGCAACGCCTCCGGCGGCGAAAACCCTGACAGCGGCACCTGGGATGTGATTCCTCGCAATACCAATCCGGCGAACAATACTAATCCTCTTACGCCTCCGCGTCCTTTAACAGAAGGCAATTCTAATCTACCCGCCGCGCCGGTGCGTGTCACGCCGAGTGAGCGCCTGGAAAAGCTGCTGCCAACTTTAAACAATGAACTTGGCTTTATTGGTTTGCAGGATAAAGATACCCTGCCGACTGGCCAACTTACGGTGCGCGTTAAAGGTGTGCAGGGCGTGACCTTTAAATTGAAGGTCAATGGCGAAGATGTGCCGGCCTCGCGTGTGGGCGTCAAAAGCGTGCTGCCATCGAAGCAGATTGAAGCCTGGGAATATGTGGGCGTGCGTTTGAAGCAGGGCGAGAACGCGCTGGAAGTGAGCCAGGTCGACAGTTTTGGCATTGAGCGCGGCACTCAGAAATTAACCGTAATCGCGCCCGGCGTAGCGGGCAAACTCAAAGTCACGCTGCCCAAAGGCACTTTCCCCGCTGATGCGCGCACGCTTGTGCCCATCACGGTGGAAATCGTAGATGATCGCGGCGCTCTGGTTTCGGCCCGCACACCTGTGACGCTGGAAACGCTTAATGGCCGTTGGCAAGTAGAAGACTTGGACGATGTTGAGCCGGGCGTGCAAACATTTATCGAAAAGGGACGGGCTGAATTTCAATTGTTGGCACCGCCTGAACCCGGCGATAGCCCCATAGAAGTGTCCAGCGGCGCGCTGGCTTCGGAAGCTACAGTGGGGTTCGTCCCGGAACTGCGCCCTTTGATTATGGGAGGTGTCGTCGAAGGCAAACTGAGTCTTGGCTCGCTGGGCCGCAGGGGTGGTGTCTCCGATGTATTTGAAGACGAATTGCGTCGTCTTTCCGGTGGAGATTCGGCACTGCTCGGCGGACGTAGCGCCTTCTTCCTGAAAGGCCGTGTCGGAAAAGATAAGTTACTAACACTGCGTTATGAATCGCAGCGGAACAATGATGACCGCTTGTTTCGCGATATTCAGCCAGATCGTTTTTATCCAATTTACGGTGATTCTTCGATTAAAGGCTTTGATGCACAGTCGAACAGCCGCCTCTATGCGC
>DASWNL010000738.1:0-1515 GCA_036399215.1 Abditibacteriaceae bacterium | reverse complement strand
CGCATCATCGCTTCGATAAAATCTGGGTCATCGCCTTGATATTTGGCGCGGCGCAGCGTTTCGGCAAGCTGTTTTTTGGTGAGCAAACCCTGACGATTCATTAACTCTTTATCGTCGAGGACGGCATAAACGCCGCGCGTCACCCAGTCGGGGTTGAGAATGCCCAGGGCGCTCATATCTTCTTCGTCTTCGTCGTCGTGATGGAAATAAAGCACGGTGCCCAGCTTGTGCCACAAGTCGAGTAGCAGGTTCTGATTGGCTTCGTCGCTTTCGCCGCAGCGCACGCACAATGCTCGATAAGCGCTCACCGGCAGGGTGTCTTGTGTCATGGCTTCCAATTCGTCTTTGAGGCGCAGCCACGCATCGGGAATTTCGCGCCGCACTTCGGGCAGGCCAGCGATGCGCGCTAAGATGGCTTTTTTGAGGGACGGCAAACCTTCGCCGCTGTGGCAACTGGTGCGGATGAACTCTAAATTGCCGCCATATTTGCGGCGCAGCAGGTTTTCGTCCGGCCCGGCGCCGTGCTGATCGCACTTGTTGATCGCCACCAAAATCGGCGCATCGCCGCCGAAGCTGCGCGCCATTTGCAGCCAGTATTCGATGTTGTTCTGCCGGTCATTATCGCGCGCGTTGACGACCACCACATAAAGCGCGCGTTCGGTCAGGAAAAAAGTGTGCGTGGAGTGATAAACCTCTTGTCCGCCAAAGTCCCACAAATTGAGGCGCAGATTATCCGCTTCCGGCACCATCCATTTCTCGCGCACGATGCCGCGCGTCTTGTCGAAACTCTGCTTGAATTTGCCGTGCGCCAAAGCAGCGATAAGCGAACTTTTGCCGACTTCCGACTCGCCAATAAACAACACCTTGGCTTCGTTGAGCGGGTGGGCATTCCCAGCACGCTGCTGCGAAAAGTAATAACGCAGAATCTCGCGCGGGTCGGCAGGCTGCTTTTCAGACCTTTCGTGCCATTTACAGCCTAAGATTTCCAGGGGAATGTTCAGATCATAGTTGTTATGCAGATAAAGCTCTCGCAAGGTGCCTGATTCCTCTAATTGTTGAAGGCTGGTCGGCAATGTTTTGAGTCGGTTGCCGGAGACGTTAAGGATTCTCAGTTGGGTTAACTGTCGTATCCATTCCGGTAGCGCGCTCAGTTGATTGTAGGAGACGAAAAGGAATTGCAGTTGGGTTAACTGTCCCAACGATTCCGGCAACTCCTCCAGACCAAGAGAAGTTAGAGATAACGCCACGTCGCCAGCGCGGCGGGCTTCTTCGATGACGCGTTCGGCTTCGGCGTAGGCTTTTTCGGGCGTATTAAAGCGTGGCATGGCAACGAGTATAAATCGGTGGGACACCGAACCCCATCCCCAGCCTCCTGCCCAGAGGGCGCCCGCGACTGAAGAACCCCCAACCCCCTTGGTAAGGGGGCTAAGTTATTATGCTGCTGAACAGGCCGAGAGTTATCCTTCTGCAACCAAGTCACAGCATAGCCCCCTTACCAAGGGCGGGCGCCCTTTG
>DASWNL010000737.1:0-4789 GCA_036399215.1 Abditibacteriaceae bacterium | reverse complement strand
TTGAGGTAAGATTGCCGCGTCAATTCAGGCAACTTTTCAATGGCATAGCGCAGCATAGTGCGCGGCATCTGTTGATAGTGTTTATTGAGAAAGTTTTCCAAATGTTGGATGTCGCGCTTGCCGATTTCGCGCAACATCCAGCCCACGGCTTTGTGCATTAAATCGTGCCTGTCATCGCGCAATATTTCCGCAAGCCGCAGGGCATCTTCAAAGTCGCGCTTTTGGATGAAGTGAAACGTTGCCAGCATGGCAATGCGCCGCTCCCATAAATCTTGCGAACGTGCTAACTCATAAAGTTGCGCGCGCTCTTTATCCCACAGCCATGCGCCGACAATATACGGAGCGGAGCTATCCACCAAATCCCAGTTATTAATGCATGCTGTATTCGCCAGATACAAGTTGTAAATCGCTTCGCGCTGTTTTGCTTCGCGCTTGAAAATGCCAATCCATAAAAATAAAGCCAGTAAACGGTCTTCATGCCAATGGGATTGCAAGAGTGCTATAGCATCTTCCAGTGAAGCGCTTTTGTATTCGCGTGCTAACTGGCGCAAAACCGGCACGCGAATGCCGCGAAAATGGTCGCCTTCGCCGTATTGTCCCGGCCCGGTTTTGAAGAAGCGTTGTGCAAACTGGGCTTCGCTTTCATTACCCAGAGCGGATAATTGATTTTGGATTTTCGTCAGCATTATGGAATAAACCAAATAACGTTAATTGAATCTTATCTAAGCGGCGCGTGATTTGCGAAATCAAATTTGAGTCGTCGAAAGTAGGGAGGATTTGTTATGTCACTGGGCGAATTTGTTGTTTTGTTTATTGTGTCGGCAATTGTGGGCGCTATTGGCCAATCGTTGGCTGGCTATTCGTTAGGTGGTTGTGCCGTCAGCGCGGTTGTGGGCTTCATCGGCGCCTTTGTTGGTAACTGGGTGCGGAGTCTTTTAAGCATGGGGTCACTGTTGCCGGTGAGCGTGGGCGGTCGCACTATTGATGTTGTCTGGGCCGTCATTGGCAGCGCTCTTTTAGTTTTCTTATTGAGTTTCATTCAACGCCGTCGCGCCCGAACTTACGACTAAAACTACGTTACTCAATACGATAGGCGCGGACATGCTCCGTGCCTATATTTTGCTCCAGCACCCCCCGGCGGATTCTTACTGTAATTGGGATCTGTATAGGTGGGTTGCGGCGGCGGTCAACGAACTCGATTAGGTTGTCCCCCAAGAAATGGTAAGAAGCCTTTGGATCTTTGCGGCCATTTATCCACACCAGAAGTTCATTGCCTTGAACACGAAACTCGATGGTGTTTCCGTTGGTGCTGCGCCATTTGCCGTTGAAGTTACTTCGCACATCATCCTCACTGGTAAGCAAGGCCCAAATAACGAAGATTAACGCGGGCAAAAGCAAAGGCATCGCTTCTTTCCACGAAAAATTTTCCTTCATAATTAGCCATTCCGTGCTGTAGCTTACCCTTGATTCTCGCTTCAGGGCAGAACGCGCTCGGACGATTCTGCAGTTTTATTTTCAGCAAAGTTTCCAAATTGCAATTGGCTGCGCCATATCCTTACGTCCATGACATAAACCAGTTTCTTGGAGCGTGTCATATCGGTGACTTCTATATGATTGTCACTTACGAATCGGAATTTAAAATTATTATCTTCACTCCCGTTTTTAAGCACAATCAATTTGTTTCCCGTAACGTGCATTTCTAAAATATTGCCCTGTTTACTGCGCCACTTGCCTTTGATGTTGCTTCGCACGTCCTGCTCATTGGTAAACAAGGCCCAAATAACGAAAAGCAACACAGGCACAGTCAGCAACAGAAATTCTCTGGCATGAAAGCGCTTCTTGCTTTGCATATTTCAGTTTCACCGTGCCGTAGCGCGCAGGTTTTGGTTTGCCATGCGGAGCAGGCGCTCCGGCTCGAAGGGTTTGGCTAAAACGGGGCGTCCGGTTTTTTCCAGAAAACTGCGGGTTGAAGCTGAAACCGTATCGCCTGTCACGAAGATAACACGCTCTAATAAGTCGGGGCGGGTGGTTTGCAAAATTTCAAAAAAGGTTGGCCCGCCAACAGCAGGCATACGCACATCGCTGATAATAAGGTCGAACTCTTCTTTGGCCAGCCAATCCAAAGCCTGTGCGCCATTATAGGCTTGCGTTACGCGATGGCCGTCTTCCGCCAAGATTTCCGTTATCAAAAGCACAATCGGTTCTTCATCGTCAATCACTAAAACATGGCCACGCGGCGCGCTTTGAGGCGCGGCTTCGCTGGGGGATGAAGTTAAAGCACCCGTTCCGGCAGCGGGCAGTTCGACGATAAAAGTAGCACCCTGACCCACGCGGCTTTCGGCGCGAATGGTGCCGCCATGATGTGAAATGGTGCGATGCGCCAGGCTCATGCCCAGTCCGGTGCCTTCGCCGGCGGCTTTGGTGGTAAAAAATGGGTCGAAGATGCGCCGCAAGTATTCCGGCGGAATGCCCGGCCCATTATCACGCACCACAAGGCGCACAAGTGATTGCCCCGCCACTTGAATAGCTTCGGTGCGAATCAAAATTTCATTGCCCTGTCCCGATTTGGAAATGGCTTGAATAGCGTTGTTGACAATGTTCAGCAAAACCTGCTGTAAGCCGGCCATTTCGCCCCAGATAAGCGGCAGTTCTGAGGCACATTCAGCGCGCACCGTCACTTTATCATTCTTGAGTTGAAAAGCGCGCATCTCCAAAACCGAATGCACAACTTCGTTTAAGTCAACGCTATTTTTTTCAGGCGTGGCACGCCTTGAAAACGAGAGCAGGCTTTGCACGATTTGTGAAGCACGCTGGCCCTCGTGATGAACGGCATGAACCTGCCTCTTTAAAGCCGGCGGCAGAGAATCATCGGTTTCTAAAAGCTGGGCATAGCCAACAACCGTTGCCAGAGGATTATTCAATTCGTGCGCTACACCAGAAAGCATCTCGCCCAAAGCCGCCAACTTTTCGGTTTGGATTATCTGCTCTTGCAAAAGGCGTTGCTCGGTAACGTCCTGCAAAATGCAAACACGCCGCGCTCCGCTTTGGCTGTTGGGAGAATCATCCAGTAAAGCGAAGTTGGTTTCCACAAAAATGCGTTCGGGAATGAAACAGCGAAATTCGCGCTGGCGCCTGTCTAATTGTGGTGTTCCATCTTCCAGATGCTTTTCAATTTGCAATTCCAAATATTCGGGCAATGATTGCATGATCTGGCGCCGATTGCGCCCCACAATTTGCCGTAAAGGCAATCCCAACAAATTTTGCACTGCTTTGTTGGCGCGCAGAATTATGCCGCGCTCATCGTAAACGTAAACTCCATCGGTCATGCCGTCGAAAGTGGTTTCCCATTCGCGCTTGGCATTTTCCAGTTGGTCGAACAGCCGTGCCTTTTCCATGGCTGCTGTTGTGTGTTCCCACAACAATAACAAGGGATCATTTGATTCTTGTGGTGCTTCGGTGCGCAAAAAACCTACGCGGCGGCGCCCCAGGAGCAAAGGTATGACTGAGGCAAAGTTCTGCGGCTCATCTCCCATCAAAAGCCAGTTTTCATCAACTGAAGGCCAACGTTCGTTCCAGGTCAGGGCCGGTTCGATTTCATTAAGTAGCGCCGCTGCTAAAGCCTCTCGCTGTAATGCCATCTGCACACGCTCAGCGCCGGATAAACGCGTCGCGTGCTCAATGAAACAGCCGAGCAGTTCGTCTAATGACGATGCTTGGTGTAAAGCCAGAGTGGCCTTGTGAAACAGGGAAAGGGAAGACGGCAAATTCATGCGATGTTTTTAGGGACGGCGCGAAAGCCAGTGGGTCACGATTTGATTAAAGCGCGCCGGATGTTCGGCGTGCGGCAACAGCATGGCCTCTTCAATGACTTCCAGATGCGCGTTAGTTTTGAGAGCCAGCCATTCGGGGGCTGTGTCCACAGGAGGTTGCAACGCGTTGCGGCCCCAGATTAACAGTGCCGGTATTGTAAGCTCCTCCCATTCAAGAAAAGCATCATGGGCGGCTTCACCACTCCATACAGCGCGTGCGGCATGGTGTGCGCCTGGTTGATGCGTGGCAATGTGGCGGCTGCCGATAAAGGCTTCATCTACGTGGTTCTTATTGAAAAACAGATGACGCCGCGCCCATTCATCCAGCGCTTGGCGTGACATCCGAAAGTTGTAAAGCGAGGTGCCGATAATCGGCAATTGTAAGAGTTTATCAAGCGCCTGTTGCGCTTTTTGTTGCGGCATTTCTGGATGGTCGGGCAGGGACGGGCAAATCAAAACCAGATTATTGATGAGATCGCTGCGGCGCGCGCCAGCGCGAATCGCAAAAGCGCCGCTTTGTCCTGATGCAACAATGGCGCAGGGGGCGCCAATCATATCTTCAATGAAAAATTCGATTTGCTCGGCGTATTCGTCAGCGTTATAAAGCGCTTCGGGCTTATCGGAAGCGCCCCAACCTAAAAAGTCCAAAGCGTAAACTGTGAACTGTTCGGCTAACGCGGCAAAATTCTTTTCCCATTCAGCCATTGAAGCGCCGGGATAAAGCGAGTGCAACAGCAAAAGCGGCGGGCCATCGCCGCTAACGGTATAAGCCAAGTCTCCCAATCGTCCCGGATAGCGCTCGAATAACCCGCCTAAACGATCATCTGGTGGCGGCGTGCGTAGTGCAATCAGAGTGTTAGCGGCAAAGGCTGCGCCCGCTGTAGCGCCTATTAAAATTGCCAGTCCTTTGAGCAATTTCATGCCGGGGCAGCAATCTTTGCTAACCAATACATCATAATCATCTTGATAAGGTTCAATAT
>DASWNL010000736.1:0-1536 GCA_036399215.1 Abditibacteriaceae bacterium | reverse complement strand
GCTCAGCACGCTCTCAAAAGAGGCTTTGCTTTAGTAACCTTTGGCATGGCACGGTTTTATGGTAAATTAAGGGGCAAACCAAGGCGTGGAGCGATGTTATGCCTGAAGAACAAAGTGGCGGCTTAGGACTGCGATTTCGCTTACCCCGAAAGTCTGGGGAAGCCGCAAAGAATACTGAAACAGAGAACGAGGAATCTTCAAGCGCAGAAAAAGCAGCAGAGTCTCCCGCTTCTTCTGATGCAAAAAACACCCCACAGGGGAAGAATCCGACCATGATGGCACCACAAAATCCCGGCGCGGGGCCGATTACGCCGACTATTTTGTCACAGCAAATCGCCACCCAGACAGGCGCCATTGCTCAGGAAGTAGCCCAACTGCGCCTGGAAATCGAATTGATGCAGCAGGCTTTCGTGGAAATCAGCGAACAGGAATCGAACCAGAGTAAAGTGTTCGATGTATTGCATCGCGAACTCAGCGAATACAAAAGCGATTTCATCTACGAGCATCTTAAGCCTGTGATTCGCCACCTCTTATTTCTTTACGATTCACTGGAACAGTTTGAAGCTGAAGTTGAGCCGTTCCAGCGGCAGGAAAAAGAAGAGCGCCGCACCGTGTTATCGCCCAGCCTGGTGCGACAAAACATCCAGCACTTTCGCGATCAATTATTAGAGGCTTTGCATATCTGTGAGGTCACGCTGATGGAAAGACCTGAAGGCACCTTCGACCCTAAATTGCATAAGGCGTTGGAAGTTGTGCGCGTGCCATCCGATCAGGACAATACCATTCAACGTGTCGTGCGCAGCGGTTGGTATTTTCGCGGACACGTTTTCAAAGCCGCCGAGGTTGTAGTTGGTCGCAGCAACGTTCAACCATAGGTCACATCATCAAATCAAGCAGTCAAGCAGTTAAGGAATCATCCAGTTGTTGTGGTCGTGAATTGCCGAACCAGACGAACGAAATCAAACGGGCAAGAGATGCTAACAAAGCGATTTAGAGGAGGCGTAACTTGGGGCGCGCAGTCGGTATAGACCTGGGCACAACATACTCCGCCGTAGCGATGATTGATGAATACGGCAAGCCGGTTGTCGTCAAAAACACCGATGGGCAGACGACTACGCCTTCGGTCGTCTTTTGCGACCCACCAACATTTGTCGTTGGCGAAGTCGCTTTACAGGCCACCATGACTGATCCGGGCAAAGTAGTGCAATTTGTCAAGCGCTTCATGGGCGTCAGCGATTATCGCGTGCAGGTCGGAGAGCACAATTTTTCACCCGAATTCATCTCATCCATCATTTTGCGCAAGATGGTTCAAGAAGCCGAAATGGAACTGGGCGACCGTGTTACGCAAGCCGTAATAACCGTTCCGGCTTACTTTACCGAAGCTCAACGCCAGGCGACTTATGAAGCCGGTCAATTGGCCGGCTTGCACGTTTTGCGCATCATCAATGAACCAACTGCCGCCGCTCTTTCTTATGGCATTTCACGGCGCGGCCATCGTCGTAATATCCTGGTTTACGATTTGGGTGGCGGCACCTT
>DASWNL010000735.1:0-5928 GCA_036399215.1 Abditibacteriaceae bacterium | reverse complement strand
ACACGCAAATATGCTGGCTCTGCATTAATGCATTACAGCCAATCGTGCCTTGCTGGAAAGCGATATGCGATGATGATGCCGCGCAGCAAATGTTAGACGAATTACAGCGGTGGCTAAATGATCATTCGTCTCCTATTAATTGGAAAATGGCGCGACGGCCTCTGGTTGCCCGCCGGGACGGCATCAAGATTGTGGACTGCGACGCCTGCCGCGTTGAACCCATTGCCAACGCCCTCGCTCATTGTGCTGATTATTTGCGGACAGCCAATCCTGATTCAGCCGCTAAAGTGATTCTTGAAGTGTGGGGAGCGCACGCCGAAGGGTGTTGGCCGGAAGATGAAGACCGCTCCTATGAGCAGTGGTTTATCGAGGTCGCGCTGCCAAATGCCTATCAATGCCAGACGGTAAGAAAATTTTGAGAAATAGCCTTGAAGTGGCAGTTAAAGTTGCTCGGACAAGACGCCGAGCAAGTCGCTATAGCTGATTGGGATAGCTGCAAATAGGCACAAGCGGAGCCTTTTCAAGTGGCTGATTTTGGCAGCAAAGAGAAGGGTAGTTTTTTACTACCTCAATTCTTTTTCTGGAAACTTTTCTCCTGCTAAAGCGCGCTTGGCGAAGTCGCCCCATTCGGGCGTCGGTGTGTAATCCCAACCTTTTATCAGCACCGGCGCGGCGCCGGGATGAAACGACCAGCCTGTCCAGTGCAATTTATATTTTTGAATCAGGCCCAGCATGCGCGGCACCCATGTCGCCGCGTCTTCTTGATGCTCGGCGGGGATGAACTCCATTTTCTTGTTGCTGGCGCCCACTTCGCCCACCAAAATCGGATGCTTGTCGGCAACTACCAACACTTTGTTTTGCCAGTCTTTTTTCCAGGGATAGATATGTGTTGAATAGATGATGCCGTTGCCACCTTTGTCATCCAGAGCAAATCCTTTGGCGATGCCCGACAGGTCATAGGCCCAATCCAAACCCCCGGCCAACACAATATTCTTTGCGCCACTTTCGCGCACGGCATTGATTAAAGCTTGCATTCCAACCGAATGAAAGCCTTTGGCGTTGAGAGCTTTTTCTTCAGGTGTCAGGAAATTGTCCTCATCGGCAGGAGCATTTTTATCTTCGACAAAGCCGCCGCGCTGCCATACTTCCCACGAAATGCCATGCGGCTCGTTCAGCAAGTCGAAAAGCACTGCCGGATGGTTTTTGTATTTGGCCGCGACTTCTTTCCAGAACGCGGCGTGAGCCGTTTTCGGTGCGCGATATTGATGCAAATCGAGAATCACATAAGCGCCGCGATTGGCGACCAGATTCACAAATGAATCTACAAGGGCGCGATACGCCGCGCCGTCGTTGCCCTTTTTGCCAAACCAGTAATCGTCTTTGAGCGGCAAACGAATGACGTTGGCTTTCCACTCATCTATGGCCACCAAAGCCGAGCGCAAAACGCGTTCGCCCTGCGGATTCCATTCGAGGCTGACGATATTCACGCCTTGCAGCCACACTTCCTTGCCGTCTTTGTTCAACACTTTGTTGCCTGCAACATGCAACTCCTGCGGCCACCTGGCGGGATTCGGCGCTTCAGATGGCACATTGATAAATTTCGCGTCTTCGGCGGCTTTAGCTGCCGCCAATAAAAGCGGAGCCGCATCAGTTTGCTTGAGCGTAATGTCATCTAAATCGAAAATGCCTTTCTCGACTTGAAAAAGCGAGGGCATGAACTCCAGAGCCACGGCATTTTCGGGAATCAGAAAGCGCGTGGTTTTTTCAACCCAGCCATTGGTATTGCTGCGCGAGTAGGAGGGTGCCGGCTTTTGATTTAATTTATTGCCTGCCGCGTCCTTCCACTCCATCATGATGCGCGCGTCAAACCAGGCTTGCTGGCCCGGCTTTAAGTCGCTAATACGCTGCTTCCATGATAGTTCAGCCGCTTTCCAACCGGCGGGAATGTCGAACAGGCGATACAAAACTACGGTTTGGCCCGGCGCAGGTGAAGTCAATCGCAAAAAGCGGTTGCCGTTTTCGGTTTCCCAGGTGCCGTTTTGAATTTTGCCCCAATCATCCGGCCAACCGGCGCCTTTTTTATCAGTTTCAAAGTTTCCATTGGAGACAATCGAGCCATCAGCGCCCACATTCTTTTCGGCTTTGATTTGTCGCGCGAGGGCTTCTTTTGCCAGTTTCTCTTGTCGCGCTTTGTTTGCTGCATCGGCGGCTTCTTGTAGCGGCGCGGCGTCAATCGGCTTGATAACGATGTCGTCCAAATCAAAAGTGCCGCTTTGCACTTGAAAAAGCGCGGGCATAAATTCCAGCATCTTAGCGCCTTCGGGCACCAGAACCTTGAGCGATTTCTCCTGCCAGCCCTCGGTGTTTTTGCGCGAGTAGGGAGCACCGGGGCCGCCTTTGAGTTTGTTTCCTGCCGCATCTTTAAAGTCCAGCATGATGCGCGCATCGAACCACGCTTGCTTGCCTGGTTTTAAATTAGTGATGCGCTGCTTCCACGAAATTTCCAGAGCTTTGGCATCGGCGGGAACATTCACCGGCTGATAGAGCAGAATCATTTTATCCGGTGCCGGTGAAGTCAGGCGCAGAAAACGGTTATCGCCCTCTTTTTCCCAACTTGCGCCTTCTTTCAATTGGCCCCAGCCATCGGGCCAATTGTTGTTATCAGCATCCACTTCAAAAGTGCCGTTGGGCATCAAAGAATCGCCCGGCGCGGCCAGAGCGGCGCCTGAAAAGGCAAAAAGAAGCGAAAATGCAGCGATGAAAGGCTTGAAAAATCGAAAAAGCATGATGTTTTAGAGAAAGTGAAGCCGAAGCCGGTGTGATTTAAGCTGAAAATTAAACAGACAAACAGGGCGCAAACTGGGGATAAGAGCAGGGAAAAGCACTATTTAAGTTTTTTATCTCCAACGAAGTGTATTGATAAGCGATAAGTTTGTCTCCCGCAGTCGGGTAATTTTGCTATACCAAAATGCACCTTCAAAGCGTTTGCGGAGTCACAGCTTTCAACGATGTCCAAATGTCCCTGCGGTTTCTGTCATCTTCACGTTCATTCTGAGTATTCACTGCTCGACGGCGCCAATCGCATCAAAGACCTGGCCAAGCGCGCTGCCGAGATGGATATGCCGGCCTTAGCGCTGACCGATCACGGCGTGATGTATGGCGCCATTGATCACTACGAAGCGTGCCTCAAAGAAGGCGTCAAGCCGATTATCGGCGTCGAGGCTTATGTCGCTCCGCGCAAACATACCGATAAAGACCCGCAAAAAGATTCGCAAAAGCAGACCAACCATCTGACTTTGTGGGCCAAAAACGCCGTCGGTTACAAAAACCTGGTCAAATTGACGACGCGCGCCAATCTGCACGGATTTTATTACAAACCTCGCGTGGATCACGAACTGCTGGCGCAGTATTCCGAAGGCCTGATTTGCGGCAGCGCCTGCTTGGGCGGCGAAATTCCGCAGCTTATCATCGGCCAGAAGTTGGACGAAGCGCAGCGCCGCGCCGAAAAATACCGCGAGATTTTCGGCAAGGAAAACTTCTTTCTCGAATTGATGGATCACGACCTGACGGGGCAGGACGAAGTTAATCAGCGCGTGATTGATATTCATCACAAAACCGGCATTCCTTTAATCGCCACCAATGATGCCCATTACCTGCGCCGCGAAGACGAGCAGATGCACAAGATTCTGGTCTGCATCGGCACCAACACCACTGTTGATAAAGCGGCTTTGCATTATGGGCCGAATTTCTATCTGAAATCGCCGGATGAGATGTATGAAAAGTTCAAGCACGTCCCCGAAGCTCTGGCCAACACCATGCGCATCGCCGACATGGTTAACCTTGAACTTGACCTTAAAACGACGCACTTTCCCAATTTTGATGTGCCCGCCGGTCACGACTTGGTTTCCTATCTGCGTGAACTGTGCAAGCATCGTTTTGATTCGCGTTATCCGCCCGGCCATCCACGCCGACAGGAAGCAATTCCGCGCATGGAATACGAACTCGGCATCATCATTCAAAAAGGCTATGCCGGTTACTTTTTGGTGGTGCAGGATTTCATCAACTGGAGCAAAGAGCGCGGTATTTTGGTCGGCTGTCGCGGCTCGGCAGCAGGTTGCCTTGTTTCTTACGTTCTGGGCATTACAAACCTTGATCCATTGCCCTATGGCCTCTTGTTCGAGCGTTTTCTAAACCCGGATCGCGTTTCCACGCCGGACATTGACGTGGACTTTCCCGACAAACGGCGCGATGAAGTTTTGCAATACGTTTGCAATAAATACGGCAAAGATAAAGTCGCGCAGATTATCACCTTCGGAACGCTTGCCGCCCGCGCCGCCATTAAAGACACGGCACGTGCTACGGGCCTGGATTTACAAATCGCCGATAAAGTCTCGAAGCTGATTCCGGCGATTCCTGGCCATCCGATTTCGATTAAGCAGGCGGTTGAGCAAGTTCAGGAGTTAAAAAACCTTTACGAAAGCGACTCTACCATTCGCCGTTTGTGCGATACCGCCACGCAAATCGAAGGCATGACGCGCCATGCTTCGCGCCACGCTTGCGGCGTAGTAATCGGCCAGAATTCGCTCGATGAACTGGTGCCGCTCGAAGAAAAAGACGGCGTAGTTATCACGCAGTATCATGCCAAAGCCGTTGAGAAAGTCGGCCTGGTTAAGATGGATTTCCTGGGCCTGCAAAACAACACGGTTATCAACGACACGCTGGAACTCATCAAAACGCGGCATGGACAAGAACTCGATTTAGAAAACATAGACCTCAACGATAAAAAGGTTTATGACATGATGGGCAGGGGCGATGGCATCGCGGTTTTTCAGATGGAAGGCACCGGAATGCGCAACCTGTTGCGCGAAATGAAGCCGGAGAATCTGGAACATATCATCGCGCAGATTTCCTTATATCGCCCCGGCCCAATGGACGAGATTCCTCGCTACATTGCGGGCCGTCACGGCGGCAAAGTTACCTATCCACACCCCAAATTAGAGCCGATCCTCAAAGATACCTATGGCATGTTGCTCTATCAGGAGCAGGTCATGCAGGCCGCGCAAGCACTGGCGAACTTCACCGGCGGCCAATCGGAAACTTTGATGAAAGCCATGTCAAAGAAAAAAGCCGATGACATGGCCAAGATGAAGCCGCTCTTTGTGGAAGGCTGCCTGACTAACGGCATTTCCGAAGCTGACTCACTTGATATTTTCGACCGCATGGAAGCCTTTGCTCGCTATGCGTTTAACAAATCTCACGCGGCTTATTACGGCCTCGTTTCCTATTGGACGGGTTATCTAAAGGTCAATTACGCCTCAGAGTTCATGGCGTGTAAGATGACCAGTTTGTTGGAAAAGAAAGACAAACTGCTGGTTGTCATTGACGACTGCCGCAAACACGGCATTGAGGTTTTGCCGCCGGACGTTAACGAATCGAACTTCGATTTTACCGTTGTTGGAACAGGCGAAAAGCCACCGATTCGTTTTGGTCTGCAAGCCATTAAAGGCATTGGTGAAGGCCCGATTAGCGCCATCTGCGAAGCGCGCAAAGAAGGTGGGCGTTTTGCCTCGCTCTTTGATTTCTGCGAGCGTGTTTCTTCACGCGCCTGCAACCGCAGCGCGATGGAAACACTGATTAAATGCGGCGCTTTCGATTCGCTTCACGCCAATCGTCAGGCTATGGTGGAGATTTTAGACGACGCCATCACTGCCGGTCAAAAAGCCCAGCAGGACGCGCTTTCGGGCCAGATGAACATCTTCGCTCTTGAAACAACCGAAGTGGGACGCCCAAAAGCGCAAGGCGAACTGCCCAACGTGCCGGATGCTGACCGCGACACGCGTTTGCTGTGGGAAAAAGAGCTTCTTGGCCTTTATATTAGCGACCATCCGCTTTTGCCGCTTAGCGATTATTTAGACCAAAACACTGTTG
>DASWNL010000734.1:0-5949 GCA_036399215.1 Abditibacteriaceae bacterium | reverse complement strand
ATGCCGAAAAAATAATGTGTGAAGCCCAATGGAATCGCTTTAATATTCTCCTTGGGCTTCGCTTTTTAGTGGCTCTTTTCGTTGCTTTATTCGTGGTTGATCTACTTTTTGATTGGCTTCGTTTCTTTTTTGCCAACGGCGCCTCACCAACTGTAGATTTGTGGAATCGGTTGCTGGAAACTGTTCGTGCCACTCTTAAAGTGACTCTCATCATTTGGGTATTGATGGCCTTTTCTGTGTGGCGAGAAAACAGACATAAAATCAAAAAATGATTTCATTCGTTTTATTGAAACCATTTTGTATCTATGTTACACTGTGAGGTGAACTTAATGAGACAAAGGAGTGGCACGATGACACCCGAAAATCAAGTGTTGGAAAATGGAGTAGTCCCTAACGGAACAGTGGCAGAGATTACGCCGGATGTGTTTCCTGATTTCGCTGTTAGCCTGGAAGAGGCGAATCGGCGCGTGAAAATGTTAGCCGAGTTTGTCCGCGGCCACATGGTCGAGGGCGAAGATTACGGCATTGTGCCGGGCACCAACGGCAAGCCGACGCTGTTTAAGTCGGGCGCTGAAAAGCTGAACGCTATTTTCGGCCTGGCGCCCGTCGTTGACGTGATAAGTCGCGTCGAAGATTGGGATAAGGGCTTTGTTTCCTATGAAGTCAAGGTTACCTTGCTTAATAAGCGTAATGGCCAGGTCGAAGCTGAAGGCATTGGCAATTGCAACTCGCGTGAGCGGCGCTATAAGAATCAGGATGCGGCCAATGTGGCCAATACCATCCTGAAAATGTCCAAAAAACGCGCCCTGGTGGATGCCACATTATCAGCAACACGCGCTTCAGGCCTGTTCACGCAGGATTTGGAAGACATGGACATTGAAGACCGTCCCCCGGCTCGACGTGATGGCAATCGGGACAATAACCGTGAAGAGCGTGGCGGCTTTGTCCCGGCGCGTGAGGCGCGAGCACAGGCTGAATCCAATGCTGGGTTCGGTAGCGCACCGGCTAATGCCTTGACGGAGGCTCAGCAAAACGCCATACTCGGCTATGCACGGCGCGTCTTTGACCGTGAAGTGGACGTTGAACTGCCGAAAATGCTGGGCAAGCGCGTCGAACAATTGACCAAAAGCGAAGCCTCGGCGGCTATTGACCGTTTGCGTAACATGGCCGGCCTTGCTCCTAATGGTCGTTAAGACGCTACTTATAACCTTCAATCCGGCGAGTGCCGGTCTTTGATAGGTTTTATCCTCTGGAACACGATGGCGGGATGAACCGCGTGTTGGCTTAACGGCTGCGCTTTGTGCGCAGCCGTTCTGTTTTATCGGGTAATTTCCCGAATTTTAGCTGTTTAATTCCAAGAATTGATGGACTTGCTCAGTAGAGGGCAGAGCCGGGATGGCGCCTGCGGTTTGCGTGGCTAAGGCGCCACAGGCATTGGCGAAGCGCAAAATTGCGCTTAAATCCGATTGGTTTAAAGCCTCTTGCACGGTTTTGAATTCTAAAAGAGAACTCAACAGACCTGCTACAAAAGCATCGCCTGCGCCCAAAGTGTCGATGGCCTTCGCTTCAAAACCGGACACATCACCGCGTGCGCCTTCGCAGTTAAAATAAGCGCCGTTCTCTCCACGAGTAACAATAATGAGTTTCGGCCCTTGAGCGCGGATTTTTTCGGCGCCAGCAGCTAAATCTGACGTGCCAGTGAAGAATTCCCATTCTTCATCAGCGACTTTAACGATGTCGGATAAAGGCACCATTTGCCAGAGTAGTTCGCGTGCCATGTCATGGTCATTCCACAAAGAAGGGCGCCAGTTGGGGTCATAAGAGATCAATAAGCCGCGTTGCCGGGCCATCTTGACGGCGTGAAATTGCGCTTCACGACAAGGTGAGAGTGAAAGCGACACACTGCCACAGTGAAACAAGCGTGCGCCATCGAAGACAGTTGGATTTAAGTCTTCAGGCCGCAATTGGGCATCGGCACCGGGATTTCGGTAAAAGCAAATGTCCTTTTTGCCGTCGCGTCGTGTGGCGACAAACGCGATAGTAGTGCGCGCAGTAGGATGCGAAAGCAAGTGCGAGGTATCTATACCTTCGTGAGCCACTACTTGTCGCAAATGAGCGCCGAAGGGATCATCGCCGACCATGCCCATGAAGGCGGTTTGCACGCCCAAACGCGCCAAACCGACAGCAACATTGGCCGGGGCGCCGCCAGGTGCTTTTAAAAACCTGGTTGCTTCGCCTAAAGACGCATCGGTCGGGCTGACCATATCCACTAATAGTTCGCCAAAACTAATTGCTGTCGCCATCAATGATTCCTTGTTCTTTGCGGTGAGTTTGCTAAAGTTTAAAGGAAGTTATCGCGCCTTGAATGCTTCAAAGACGCGAAAGGGGATTTATTTGCGACTTAATCAAGCTTGGAAATTGTTGTTGGGTGTGACGTTGTTGATGGGTTCAGCGGCACAGGCGCGTAGCGGACGGGCGGCATATCATTATTACACGAGTGAAATGATTACAGCGGCACGTTATGAGCCGGTGGGTTCGATTTTGAAGGTGACTAATCCGCAAAACGGGCGTTCGGTGACGGTGCGCGTGGCGGGTAGTGGGCCATATAACGGTAATCGCATTCTTGATCTGTCAACAGGCGCCTTCAAAGCGCTTTACGGTGGCCTGGGGCGCGGCGTAGGGCCGGTTAGCTATGAAGTCATTTCGCGCGGCTCTGGCTTGTCGTCAAGAAAAGGCTACTCGCGCTCTAAAAGCAAATTATGGCGCCGGAAATCGGGTCGGAGTTATCGCAAGCGGCGCTAAAATTCAAGAAGTGCTCGGTTAAGAGGAAATCCGCTGCTTAAATTTTCATTTAGGCAGCGGATTTGTGTTTGAAGATGAGTTATTTCACTGCCGGCCTCTGGCATTTCGCAGCGGCCATGGCGTTTTCGGCGACGTTGGGACTATTAGCGGGCGGCGAATTGGATTTTTGGTTGCTCCGCGCGGAGTTTTTAATCCCGTTGGTTCTCTCTTCCTGCGCCTTGTTTTTCGTGCCGGACAAGTGGGCGAAAAAAGGCCCGCTTAAGTTTTTGCATTACCCTTTGCCCGATTGGGATGTTTTATTGCTCGGCCCGGCCTCGCATCGCCATTGGTTGGCGCATTCGCCGTTACTACCGCTTATTCTGTTTGGTTTAGCACAGCGTTTTCCCTTTTTGATACAGGCGCCGTTGACCGGCATTGCGACGGGGCTGGCAGTGGGAATCGGCAGCCACTTGTTTTGGGATTGCGTGAGTTCGCGCACACACAAAATCGTCTTTGTGCCGCACTGGTTGGCGTTACGAGAAGCGTCGTCGCGCGTTTACTTATTAGGTGGCGCGGTGTTATCATTGGGCGTGGCCGCTTATTTCTCTTCGATGCAGCCTGGAGCGTTTTCGCTCGTTAAAGAAGCGCCCTATTTCATTTCGCCAAAGAGTTCTTCTACTATTTTGTCGCGTTGACCGGCTTGTAGCAGAATGGTATGTTTTAATAGCGCCTTTTGGGGAGCTTTCTTTAGGAAGACCTTCTGCGCGCGTCACGAAAGGTTTGACTATTCATGTTTCGTAGCCGTCCTATTCAATATTTAGGTTTAGCGTTGCTGCTGGCGTGCTGCCTGCTGGTGATCTTCTTTCCGGTTGGCTCCAAGCCAGAACGGCAGGCTTACACTATTTCTCTTTCTGCTCCCAAACCGTTTGCCGATTTGGTGGACAAGAAGACGACGCCAGTAGCTGTTGCCGACAAAGCGTTGGAAGCAAGTTTTAAAACCGAACGCTTGCCGGGCGCTTTAGCTGTAGCGCTCGACGACAAAAAAAGCGCGACCGTTCAAGACGCCGCCACCACGCAGCAGGAAGCGCGTGAGCGTGCCCAACGCATTGTGGAGAGTTTAGGCAAGCCGTTCAAAGGCGTTTCTCTGGGCAAGCAAACCGAAGAAGAGATTGCCCAGTTGCCTGTCCAGCCGCTCTTTACCATTGGCAACTATGCGATTTTCCCGTCTAAACAGGGCAAAAGTGGCCCGGTTCCAGCCGTCAAGCTTGGTCTTGACTTACAAGGTGGCGTGAACCTGGTGTTGCAGATTCGCCGTGCGCTTTATGCTTACGAAGCCGATAAACCGTTGCCGCAACGTGTTGAAGATCGCGACCAGTTAATCACGCAAGTGCGCGAAGCTTTGAGCAAAGTTGAAAGCCTTAAGCAAGCCGATGTCGTCATTCGCCCAAATTCGGATAATATCATCGAAGTTCGCACCCAAGCTAAAGACCGCGCGATTTTCACTCAGCAAAAAGCCGCCATTGATGCAACTTTAAAAAGCGTAGGCGAATGGAAGTTTTCCCCGGCGGGCGACCCACAATTTTTTGACCCGCAAGGTCAACAGAATGATGCTGCTGGAGATGCTACTGGAGCGCCACAGCCGCAGATTCTCAAACAAACCGTCGAGATCGTGCGTGACCGTGTGGACAAACTGGGTGTTAGCGAACCTGTTATTCAAGAACAGCAACCAGATCGCATTATTGTGCAGTTGCCGGGCGTGAATGACCCGCAAAAAGCCGTCGAGCAGGTAGGCCGCACCGCACAGTTACAAATTCGCTTGTTAGCGAAAAATGTCGAGCATCGCCCCGACCCTAAAGACCCAAATAGCACGTTGTTTTTCGATGCCGCGGGCACGCCTATTGAAGCCAGCGAAGTGTTGCGCGATGACCGCCCCTATTCGACACCAATTATTAAAGGCGACGATTTAAAGCCTACGACGCAAGCTGGTTTCGAGCGCGATAACTCGGCGCTGATAACTTTTGATTTGCAATCCAAAGCTGCGCAACGTTTTGGTCAGGTCACGGCGCAGAACGTTGGGCGCTATATGCCGATTTTCCTGGATGAGCGCTGCATTTCGGCGCCGGTCATTCGCTCTGCCATAACCGGGGGTAGCGGTCAGATTTCCGGTGGCTTTGCCAATATCCAGGAAGCACAAGCCTTGGCCAGCCTGCTTAATTCGGGCGCTCTTCCGGCGCCTCTGGATGTGATTGAAAATCGCACTGTTTCGGCAACTTTGGGCGTGGATTCACTTAATCAAAGCCTGTATGCCGGCATGATCGGCATCGCTGCGGTGATGATTTTCATGATAGTCTTTTATCGCTTACCCGGCCTTTTGGCGAATGTTGCCCTTGTGATTTATTGCCTGTTGAACCTGGCAGCCTTCATTCTAATGGGCGCGACATTGACTTTACCGGGCATCGCCGGATTTTTGCTGGCTTTGGCCATGTCGCTGGACACCAACATCTTGGTTTTCGAGCGATTAAAAGAAGAAATGGCAGTCCAGCCAACTTTTGCGGCGGCTTTGCGCGCTGCGTTTTCGCGGGCCTGGACGGCTATTTTGGATTCGCACGTCACCACGCTTTGCGCCGCTACTGTTCTGTTTTATTTAGGCACCGGCCCGGTTAAGGGTTTTGCCTTAACTCTTGCGGTTGGTGTGTTGCTCAGCTTGTTTTCGGCTATCAGTGTAACGCGCCTTTTCATGTGGAGCATCGCCGGAGCGGGCGAAAAGAATCGCGGTTTGTTTGCCGGTGCGGTGCCAAGCAAAGCCACTCTGGCGGCGCAAAAACAATAACGGCAATTTTGAATTGTTAATTTTGAATTCGTTTGTCATTCAAAATTAACAATTCAAAATTTAAAATTGATGAAGTGAGATTATGGACTTTCGCGGAAAAAATATTGATCTTGTTGGCAGAATTCGCCTGTGGTTTGGCATTTCGCTGGCGATTATTTTAGTCGGCATCGTGTCGTGGATAGCCTTTGGCCTTAACCTCGGCATTGATTTCAGTGGCGGCGGTCAGGTGCAGTATCGCATTGATCCCAAAGCGCAAAGCACCAGCGCTGTAACACTGGTTTCGCAGATGGAAGAAGCCATTAAAAAGAATGGTCTGGAAAAGGTCAAAGTTCAGGTGG